>DDTA01000322.1:468-42730 GCA_002344285.1 Myxococcales bacterium UBA2376 | reverse complement strand
AGCACCTTGAGCGCGACCTCGCGGCCCAGGCGCGCGTGCTCGGCGCGGTACACGAAGCCCATCCCGCCCTTGCCGATGAGCTCGAGCAGGCGGTACGCGCCGAGCGTCTGGCCGACGCGATCCTCGGGGCGCTCGCCGTTCCTGGGCAGCGGCGGCGGCGCCGAGCGACGCGCCGGCGTGCGCGCGCGCGCGCCGGGGCTATCGATGCGCGTGTTGTCGGTCCCCGGCGGCTCGTCGCGCGTGCCGATGGGCGCCACCGACGGCGGCGGGATCGCGGGATCGTTCTCCTCGTCCCACGCGCCCGAGACCGGATGCAGCGATTCGGTCGGCTCCGGAGCGGGCGCTACGACCGGCCGCGTGCCCGTACCCGTGCCGGTCGCCGGCGTCTTGGCCGGGAACTTCGGTCGTGGGGTCGAGTCGCGTGGCGACATGGGCACACCAGGCCATACCCGTGACCCGGGGATCGGAATTGTACGCTCATGGTGTGCACGAGGCGAGCGCGAGATCGATCTCGATCCCGACCTGCTCCTCGGGCTCGACCCCCGCCCGCCTGCGAAGCAGATCACATGCGGCGTCGTCCCCGATCTCTCCGAGGGCTCGGGCCACGACCACCCGGAGGTCGCGACTCGGTGCGTCGAGAAGCGGACCGAGGACCGGCACGTCCCCCGGTCCGCCGATGACGCCCAGCCCCTCGGTCGCCGCCATGAGGTAGAGGAGCTCGGTCCCGGACGCCGCCGTGCGGTAGCGGTCGATGCCGATCTTGAGGCCCTGGCGCGCCCGGTCGTCGTCGAACTGGCCGAGCGACCGGTAGGCTCGGACCCTCACGCCGGGGTCGCCATCGCCGTTGGCCACATCGGCGAGCTCGGTCAGGTCGCCGTTCAGGATGGCGTTGAGCCGCTCGGCGCCCGGGAGGAAGTCGACGCCGGAGAGCGCGGCCAGCACCTCCGTCGAGGGCGGGCCGCCCGCCGGCGCGCTGGTCGCCACCGCGATGGTCGCGAACCATGCGGCGGTGCTGGCGGCCCGGCGCGACGAGCTCATCACTGCACCGCCGGGCTGGCCCGCAGGATCTCGACCTGGCCGGGCGTGAGGGTGGTGCCGCCGAACTCCGAGAAGTGCATGAGGTTGTCGATCGACGTCGGCGTGTCGTCGATCGGGTCGACGCCGCCGTCGGGCTCGACGTTGCGGAACAGGCCGAGGTGGCGCGCGACCCCGTGCGCGGTCTGGCGCGCGAGCGAGCGCCAGTCGCGGTAGCACATCGAGTCGAGCGAGACCGCGACGCCCGAGCTGCGCGTGCCGGGGAGCTGTGCACCCGGCGTACCTCCGACGACGATCTGCACGCCGGCGGGGGCGATCGAGCGGACGAAGAAGATCGCGACGCCGTGCGGGTACGTGTTCAGCTCGAACAGCTCGCCGGCGCGCGACCGCTCGAGGCCGGCGAGCTCGGGATAGTCGACCACGTCGTCGTACGTGGTCGCGCCGGTCGCGAAGGCGCGCGAGAGGACCGTGCGCAGCTCGGCGACGAACTGGGTCTGGAACGCCGACGAGTCCCGCGCGCCGGCGGCATCGACCGCGCCGCCGATCGCGTCGGCGCACGGGTGATCCTCGAGATCGGTGAAGTGGAAGTGCAGGTCGAGCGCCGCGCCGAGGCCGAGCTTCTCGACGACCCGCACGCGGCGCGCGCGGCTCGGCTCGCCGCCACCGTCGGCGAAGACCCCGAGCGACACCGTGTACGCGCCGGCCTGCAGCGGCTCGTCCGGTCGGCTCGGGATCTTGAAGGCGGAGATGCCGGGCGAGGGCTCGTGGCGCAAGCGGTTGCGGAAGAACGTCTCGCGATCGAGCGGCAGCTCGTAGATCCGTCGCCCGTCGGGCGCCTCGACGTCGGTCGCGCCGATGCGCTGGAACGGATCGCCGACCTCCATGACCACCGACATCGCGACCGCCGAGCTCGGCACCGCCACCATCACGCGTGGCTCCTGCTGCGTCGGATCGATCGGGATCTCGTAGGTGAGGGTGCCGCTCCGGGGGAGGCAGGCGTTGAAGTTGCCCAGGAGGGTGAGCGCGTCGTCGGTGACGCGGGGGACGGCGGCGCACTCCCACCGCGGCGGACACTCCGCCGCGGCGCTACACAGCTCGAGGCAGTGGCCGAGCATGCACGCGCCCCCGCGGCAGTCGAGGTCGGTCGCGCACGCCGCGCCTGGCACCCCGGCCGTCGTGTGTCGCTGGCAGAACCCGGGCGGCGACGAGAGCTGCGGGCGCAGGCGGCACGTGAGCCCGGGGCCACAGTCGAGCTCCGAGTCGCACGGGTCGTCCTCGATGCCCAGCACGACCCGGCACTGTCCCGAGTCACACACGTAGCCGTCGCCGCACTCCACGTGGTGGAGGCAGCGGGGCAGACATTGCCCGTCGAGGCACTGGAACCCGCTCGCACAATCGCCGATCGTGTCGCAGCGCTCGCCGATCCCCGCGCCACCACCCGTACACGCCGCCAGCGCGATCCAGAGTCCGAGGAACCTCGATCGACGGAGTCGGGGAATCGACTGATTCCCAGACTCCGCGGCGCCGAGCGTGACGGCGGTCATGGCCAGGTTTGTTCCAGGGGACGTGGTAAGCGTCGTGGACGACAACTATATAATCCCCCGCAGCCGGAGGAGACCATGCTTTTTCGCCTAGCTCTTCGACCCTTGTTGGGCGCCTTCGCGGGCGCGTCCCTGATCGTCGCGTTTTCCACGGGAACGGCCGCCGCTCAGGCCGCGCTCGACGACGACGCGTCGAGTGATCCGGTGGATCCCTCCACGCCCGGCCTCCTCGCCGGGCCCAAGACCAACGTCGGCGTCGGGCTCCGCCTCCGGAATGTTCGCGTGCCCGAGGGCATGCTCGAGTGGTTCGTCGAGGACGTCCCCGGCGGCGTCTCGGAGATCGGCTTCGGCGCCGAGCTCCTGCGGCGCAAGGGCGACTTCGAGGTCCAGTTCGGGCTCGAGTACGAGAAGCTCACCGTGAAGAGCGGCTACTGGCTCGAGAAGGACAAGTCGATCCCGGCGGACGCCGGCGCGGTCGACTACGTCCGCGACGACGGCTTCAGCTGGGTCACCGCCGAGCTGACGTTCATGTATCACACGCCCGTCATCCCGCAGCTCGCGGTGCGCTACGGCGGCGGCGCGGGCCTCGGCATCCTGATGGGCAGCGTCAACCGCACCGATCAGATCTGCACGACCGGGTCGTACGACCAGTGTGTCGAGGATCCGCAGGCGGAGAACCGCGACGCGCCGTACGACCTGCCGCCCGTGATGCTCGTGGTGAACGCGATCCTCGGCGTGCAGATCCGTCCGACCAACGAGATCTTCATCAACATCGAGGGTGGCATCCGGACGATCCCGTTCTTCGGGATGACCGCCGGCTACTACTTCTGACGGAGCCGGCGCAGGTCGCCGATGCGCAGCGTGACCTTCTGCGCGTCGAAGTACTCGGCGAGCGGGATGGAGTACTTGCGGCTGGTGCGGGTGAGCTCCTTCCAGGCCTGCGGCGTGATCTCCGCGTGCGTGGCGAGGTACGCGCGCAGGCGCGCCTCGAGCTCGACGAGCACGGCGGTCGCGACGTAGAGGTCGGGCTTCACCTTGGTGACGACCCCCGAGGCGGTGAGCGCGGTGAGCGCGCCCGCGACCGCCGGCTCCGGCTTGCCGAGGGCGGCCGCGAGCTCCTTGGGGCGAGGGGGCTCGAGCGCCCAGCCGGCGAAGCGCGCGGCGAGCTCGGTCTCGAGCGGTGACGCCGCCGGCGCCGGTCGGGGCGCCCCGCCGGTGGCGCGCCGGAGCGCGTCGCCCTGCGCCTCGAGGATCCCGCGCGCCACGAGTCCTTCGACGAGCGCGTCGAACGCGCGCGCGGGCAGGGCGGCGGGCAGCTTCCGGCGGAGCTCTTCGCGCGGGAGCTCCAGACGCGCGAGGATCGCCTGCTCGAGCGTGGCGGCGACCTCGGCGTGGACGTACGTCGCCGTCTCGCCGTCGCCGGCCCGGAGGATCTGCCCGCTCGCGCGGAGGTCGGCGAGCGCGGCGCCGACCTCCGCGGGCGTCGCGGCCGTGCGTCGCACGAGGTCGGCCACCGTCGGCGCGGCGGCGTGCGCGGCCTGGATCTCGAGCGCGAGCCGGTCGGCGAAGCGCGCGGCGGCGAAGCGCGCGACCATCGCGGCGTGATCGGCGGCGCGGGCCTTGGCGGCGTGGACGCGGACGATCTCTCCGCCGCCCAGGGTCGTGCCGTGCCCGGCGAGCGGCTGGAAGCCGCGGACGATGAAGCGATCGCCCGGCGCCGCCGCGAGCGGCGTCTCGCGGTCGATGCGGAGCTGGGCGAAGGCCTCGGCGCCGGGGGCGAGCGAGCGCTCCCCGACCAGCACGAGGGTGGCGCTGACCTGCACCGTGCCGTGGTGGACGAGCACCTTGCTGCGGAGCGGCAGCGGGGAGCGCGCCGACGTGACGTGGCGGAGGCGGACGTCGAGCAGGTGCGTGGGCGCCGCCGCGCCCGGGTGGGCGAGCACGTCTCCGCGCGCGAGGTCGTCGGTGCCCACGCCGACGAGGTTGACGGCGCAGCGCTGGCCGGCGCGCGCCCGGTCGACCGCGCGGCCGTGGACCTGCAGCCCGCGCACGCGCGCGCCCATCGCGCGCGGCAGGACGTTGACCTCGTCGCCGGCCGCCACCTCTCCCGAGGCGATCGTGCCGGTGACGACGGTGCCGAAGCCCTTGAGCGTGAACACGCGATCGATCGGCAGGCGGAACACGCCCGACGCCGGCCGCGGCGGGAGCGCGGCGATGGCCGAGGTGATCTCCGCGCGCAGCTCGTCGAGCCCGGCGCCGGTGCGGGCCGAGACCGGGATCCTGGGCGCGCTCGCGAGGAACGTGCCCGCGACGAACGCGGCCAGCTCGCCGTCGACGAGCGCGAGCCACTCGTCGTCGACGAGGTCGCGCTTGTTGACGACCACGATCCCGCGGCGCACGCCGAGGAGCTGGCACACGTCCAGGTGCTCGCGGGTCTGCGGCATGACGCCCTCGTCGGCGGCGATGACCAGGAGCACGAGATCGAGGCCGGTGGCGCCCGCGACCATCGAGCGGATGAAGCGTTCGTGGCCGGGCACGTCGACGACGGCGACGCGCCGCCCGTCCAGGTCGAGGTGGGCGAAGCCGAGCTCGGTCGTGATCCCGCGCTGCTTCTCGACCGCGAGGCGATCGGTGTCGACGCCGGTGAGCGCGCGCACGAGCGCGGTCTTGCCGTGGTCGATGTGCCCGGCGGTGCCGAGCACGATGGGCAGCGCGTCAGCCGACACGGTCGCGCAGCTCGCGCTTCAGCACCTTGCCGGTCGGGTTGCGCGGGAGCTCGTCGAGGAACACGACCTGGCGCGGCCGCTTGTAGTCGGCGAGCTGTTCGCGGCAGTGCGCGCCGACCTCGTCGGCGGTGAGCGCGTGCCCCGGCCGCAGCACGACGAACGCCCGCAGCGCCTCGCCCCACTCGGGATCGGGCACGCCCACGACGGCGGCGTCGAGGATCGCGGGGTGGGTGAGCAGGTGATCCTCGATCTCGCGCGGGTAGATGTTCACGCCGCCCGAGATGACCATGTCGTGCTTGCGCGACTCCATGTAGTAGTAGCCGTCGGCGTCGACCCGCGCGAGATCTCCGACGGAGAAGAAGCCGTCGCGCTGCGAGCGCGTCGTGGCGTCGGGGTTCTTGTGGTAGCCCGCGATGAGCATCGAGTTGCGGGCGTACAGCTCGCCGATCTCGCCGACCGGCACCGGGCCGCCGGCCTCGTCGTAGAGCCGGACCTCGTTGCCGCGCAGCGGCCGGCCGACGGTGCCGGGGTGAGAGAGGTGATCGCCGGGGCCGGCGAGCGTGACGACGCCGGTCTCGGTCGCGCCGTAGAAGTTCCACAGGACCGGCCCGAACTGCGCCATGAAGCGGCGCGCGGTCTCGGTGGCGAGCGGCGCCGCCGCGCTCATGACCCAGCGCAGGCTCGACGTGTCGTACCTCCGGCGGACCTCTTCGGGCAACGCCGTGAGGCGCACGAGCATGGTCGGCACCATCAGCGTGCACGTGATCTTCTCGCGCTCGATGGTCGCGAGCGCGGCCTCGGGATCGAAGTGATCGACGAGCACCGTCGTCGCGCCGAGCGACATCATGATCGCGACGAACGCCGGCGCGGCCGAGTGATAGAGCGGGCACGTCACCAGGTGGCGATCGTCGTGGTGGACGCCGACCTGCATCATGAGATCGCCGACGGCGTCGAGCCCGGTCTTCTTGAAGTTGCGGGTCGCGCCCTTGGGCTTGCCGGTCGTGCCCGACGTGTAGACGATGACGCCGCCGCCGTCGTGGGCGCCCACCCGCGGCGGCGCGTCGGGCGGATGGGGCGCGAGCGCCTCGTCCCAGCGCGCGTCGCCGGCGACGATGACGCGCGCCTTGACGCCCGTCGAGGCCATCGCCTGGGCGGCGGTGAAGGTCTCGAGGTGCGCGGCGCCGACGATCGCGACCCTGGGCTCCGCGTTGTCGAGGATGTACGCGACCTCGGCGGCCTTCGAGCGGTAGCCGACCTGCACGGCGGTCGCCCCGATCCGGGCGAGCGCCTGCTGGGCGATCACGTACTCGGCACAGTTGCCGAGCATGCACGCCACCGGCGCGCCCGCGCCGCCTCGCTCGGCGATCGCGTGGGCCAGGCGGTTGATCTCGCGGTCGAGCGCGCGCCACGTCCAGCGCCGGTCGCCGTCGACCAGCGCCTCCTTGTCCGGGCTCATGCGCGCGTGCAGCATCACGGCGAGGTGGGGGCCGACCCTGGTCGCGCGCACGTCACGCATGAACGACGCGACGCCGCCCAGGCGAAGGGCGCCGGTGAGCCCGGTGCTGCGCAGGACGCGCGCGGCGAACGCGGCGCCNNTCAGCGGCAGTCGTACGTCTGCCGTCGGACCTCGTCGGCCTGGACCTTGTTCGTCGGCGCGCGCTCGAGGTACGCGAGCCACGCGCGGCACTGCTCGCTGCGGCTCCGCAGGCGCTCGACGTCTCCCAGCATCCAGTACGCGTCGGTCAGCCAGGGGACGGTCTCTCCGGTGTCACGCTCCTGCTGGACGCCCAACCGGGTCGCGCGCGTCAGGGCGCTGGCGGCCGCGGCGCCCTTGTCGCCCATCTCGTAAAAGATGATGCCGAGCTGGTTGTACGCGTCTCCCGTCTCCTTGATCCGCACCGCCCTGGTCAGCCACTCGACGGCCTTGGCCTTCTCGCCGAGCGCCGCGTAGGACATGCCGATGCAGTGCGGAATGGACGCTTCGTTCGGCGCGAGCGCGAGCGCCTCCTGGCACGCCTCCATCGCCTTCTGGTGCTCGAGCCGCTGCATGTGCAGGCGTCCCCGACCGAGTCGCGGGTTGAGCATCTTCGGATCCTTCTCGCTCGCCTGGAGGTAGGCCCGCAGCGCCTCGTCCCGGCGCGCCGTGTCGCCGGTCTTGCTGGCGATCGCCTCGCTGGCGCGGCCGAGCCCGTCCCAGTACTGCGCCTCCGCCTCGGAGTCGATCGCCTGCTGGTAGAGCCGCCGCGCGTCGTCGTGGTGACCGTCGGCCATGAGCCCCTCGGCGCGCAGGAAGAGCCCGGCGGCGTTGCTCGGCTCGACGGCGAGGATCTCCTCGGCCTCCTGGCGGGTCGCGTCCATGTCGCCCGTGCGCGCGAAGAAGCGGCCGGCGCGCACGCGGACGTCGATCGACACCCCCGGCGTCGCGACGAGCTTCTTGTAGAGCGACGCGGCGTTGGCGTCGCGACCCGCGGCCTCGTAGGCCCGCGCCAGCTCGACGCCGAGATCGATCCGCTGGGGCTCGAGCTCGTACGCCTTCGACAGCGTGGCGAGCGCCTCGTCCTGCTTGCCCTGGCGGCGCAGCGCCTCCGCGAGCTGGTAGGTCGCCTCGACGTCCGCCGGTCGCTTGGCCAGCGCCTTGCGCAGCCAGGTCTCGCTCTCCTTCGCCGAGCCGGCGGCGAGGTACGCGACCCCGAGCGTCACCGCCAGCGACGGATCCTGCTCCGCCGCCGCGGCGAGCCGCCCGAGCCGCTCGCCGGCGCGCGCCTCGAGCTCCTTGGCCCCAGGCTCGTCCTTCCGGGCGCGTGCGGCATTCGCGAGCCGGCCGAGCACCATCGCCGTGGCGATCGCCGGCTGGACGTCATCCTCGCCGAGCACCTTGCCGGCGTTCTCGTAGGCGACGAGCGCGTCGTCGAGGCGATCCTCGGCCTCGGCGCGCCGGCCCTGCAGCAGGTGGAGGCGGCCGAGCTGCGACCCGGCGAGTGGGGGCGTCCGCGTCTCGAGCGACGCGAGCCGCTGCGCCGCCGTCGCCATCGCCCCGCGCTTGATGTCGAGCTCGGCGGCGACCAGGTTGGCGGCGACGTCGGCGGGCGCGAGGGACAGCGCCTTCTCGATCTCCTGCGCGGCGTCGTCGAGCTTGCCGTCGCGCAGCTCGAGCGCCGCCGACGAGACCAGGGTGTCCGTCGCGGCGGGCGTCAGCGCGAGCGCCTTGCGGTAGTACCCGCGCGCCTGATCCAGCCGGCCCGCGCGGCGGGCATCGTCGCCGGCGACCGTCCACGCGCGCGCCACCACGCGCGGGTCGGCGGCGTCGATGCCCTTGCGCTGCAGGATCGCGAGCAGCGCGGTCTCCTGCTGGACGAACTCGTTGGCCGGCATCGCCTCGGCCTCCCCGACGAGGGCGCCGACGTGATCCTTGTCGAGCGCGATCACCTCGAGGAACGTGGCGCGTGCGGCCCCGCGGTCGCCCTTGCCGAGCTGGGCGCGCGCCAGGCCGTACTTCGCCGTGACCGCGCGCCTGGGGCTCGCCGCGAGCGACGCCTGGAACGCGGCGCTCGCCTCGTCCCACTGCCCCGCGGCGAGGTACGCCCAGCCGAGGAAGAGGATCGCGTCGGCGTCCTTGCGGTCGGCGAGGGGCTTGAGCCGGGCGATCGACGCGTCTGGATTCCCCTCGACGATGAGGTTGAGCGCGATCGCGCGCTCGACCTCGGGCGCGCGGCCCGCTCCGTCGGGCACCGCCGCGAGGTGCTTCTGCGCCTCGCTCAGGCGGGTCTCGCGCTGCGTTCCCTCGTCGAGGTAGCCGGCCAGCAACGCCTGCGCGGCGAGGCCCAGCCCCTCGGCGTTCCGCTGGTCGAGGGCGAGCACCTGGCGCGCTGCGGAGAGCCCGCGCTGCCAGCTGTTCTTGTTGCCGTCGGCCATCGCCCTCCGTGCGGCGGCGAGGCCGGCGCGGATATCGGCGGCCCGCTGCTCCTTCGCCTGGTAGCGCTGGAACATGAAGTATCCGCCGGCCCCGACGGCGGCGAGCGCGAGCGCGGCGACGAGGATCAAGCGCTGCATCTTCTTCGAGAGGCCGCGCTTCTCCTCGGCGACCGGCTGCTTCTTCCGGGCGGTGGCGTCGGTCGTCGCCGTGGCGGCGGCGCCTCCGCGCGGCGGCCCCGCCGGGCCCGCGAGATCGAGATCTCCTCCGGCGCCGCCCCGCGCGATGTCGAGCTCGGGGCCGCCGGTCGGCTTGAACGCGACCACGCCGCCGCGCGCGGGGCTGCTGCCGCCGCCGGTCCCGGTCGACGGGAGGTCGAGGCCAGCGAGCGCATCGGCGTCGCCGCCGAGCTCGAGCGGTGGGGGGACCGTCGTGGTCGTGCGCGGGACGCTCGGGCCGGGCTCTCCGGCCTGCCGGGCGGAAGCGACCGCCGGCTCGAGCTCCAGCTCGCCCGCCGAGGACGGGGGCGCCAGATCGAGCGAGTCGAGATCGAGCGTGGGCGCTCGCGGTGCGCCCGACGCGCGCGCCGGCGGGGGCGTCGGCGCGGGCAAGCGCGACTCGAGCTCGATCGACGCCGAGGCGGCGTGCTTGGGCACCGGCAGATCGTCGAAGAATCCCTTGGGGGCGACCTCCTGCGCGGACGTGGTGGCGCCCTTGGGCTGGGGAAGGTCGGCGAAGAAGCCCTTGGGCGCGACGTCCTGGGTCTGTGGTTGCGTCGGCGTCGCTCCCTTGGGCTGGGGGAGGTCGGCGAAGAAGCCCTTGGGCGCGAGCTCCTGGGACGGTGGGCCCTTGGGCGCGAGCTCCTGGGACGGTGGGCCCTTGGGCGCGGGCAGATCGGCGACGTCGGAGGGGCGCTTGGGCGCTGGGAGGTCGGCGACGTCGGAGGGGCGCTTGGGCGCTGGGAGGTCGCCGATGGCGGGGCCGCGCGGCGCGGGCAGATCGTCGAAGAGCGCGGGAGGGCCCGCGGCCGCGGGCTTCGCCGGCGAGGTCACGGGCGGCTTGACGACGGAGCCGGGGCGCGGCGGGACGACCGGCTTTGGAGGCACCGCGGTCGGTGCGCGCTTGGGCGCGGGCAGATCGGCGACGTCGGGCGAGCGCTTGGGCGCGGGCAGGTCGGCGACGTCGGGCGAGCGCTTGGGCGCGGGCAGGTCGGCGATGTCGGGCGAGCGCTTGGGCGCGGGCAGGTCGGTCACGTCCTCGCGCCCGGTCCCATCACCCGTCGGCAGATCGATGGGATCTCCCACCGCAGGAGGGCCGGCCGGTGCCCGCGCGCTCGAGCCGATGGGCGCGAGGAGATCGATGCTGTCGAGCGTGAGCGGATCACCGCCACCTCCGCTGCGCTTCGGCGGCGGCAGGTCGAGGCCGAGGTCGGCCGTGGACAGCGACGGCATCGGCAGATCGATCGTGTTGCCGCTGCGCGGTGCGAGCGGCGACGGCACCGGCACCCTCCGCGGCCCGGGCAGATCGCCCAGATCGATGACGTCGCCTTTGCCACCCGCCATCGCCATCGGATCGCTGCCGGGGACGACGACGCGCGCCTTGCACTTCGCGCACGTGAGCGTCTTTCCGGCCGGCGGGATGTCCGCGGGCGCGAAGCGGTACACGGCGCCGCAGACGGCGCAGGCCACCTCCTTCATGGAAGGCGAATGATACCGCGGCGTGCGCGTCCGCGCGCCCCTTCAGAACGAGTTGTCGGGGGTGGCGTCGGGTAGCTGGCGGAGGGCGCGCCCCTTGCGCCGGAGCGGCCGATCCGGTCGCTTGGGCGCCATGTGCTGGCGCAGTCCCTTCATGATGCGCCGATCGATCTCGGGCAGGACGTCGAGCAAGCGGGCGGTCTGCGTCGGCGTGAGGAGCTTGCGCAGATCGGCGAAGCGCCGGCGCTCGGAGTCCCAGCGCGCGTCCTGGTTGGCGACGAGCTTGTCGATCGCCTTGTCGATGCGGCGTTCGTCGCCGGCGTCGGTCGCCGCGCGCAGCTCGCCGCGCAGCGCGACGCGCTCGCGCAGGAGCTTGTCGAGCTCGTCGTCGAAGCGCTGCAGGATCGGCGCGAGCTTGCCGGCGGTCGCCTCGTCGAGCGCGAGCTCCTCGGCGAGGACGAGCGCGCGCATGACGCGGACCCGCTGCTTGACCTTCTCGCGCTTGTCGCGCTTGTCGAGCCGGTCGCGCTTCTCCGGCCCGGGCTGCGCGTGGGCGCGGTCGACGCCGGCGGCGCCGGTGAGGACGAGCGCGCCCGCGAGCGCGAGCGTGACGAGCGTGACGAGACGTCGGTGCATGATCAGCCTGCCTCTCGTTCGAGGATCGCGACCGCGAGCTCCAGCTCCTCGTCGGACAGCTCGTCGAGCCACGCGCCGTCGGGCAAGAGCCGGTCGTCGAGCGCGTCTTCCTGCTCGAGCAGGTCGCGATCGAGGGTGGCGGCGGCCTCGTCGATCAGCTCGTCGTCGAGCGTCATGCCGCCGAGATCGTCGGGAGCGTGGAGCTCCTCGGCGAGGAGGTCGTCGAGGCCGTCGCCGGGGGCCGGGGTGTCGACGGCCGGCGCCGCCTCGACCGGGACCGCGGCGCGCGCACCCTCACGCGCGTCGCGCGCACGCGGCGCGGGCCAGACGATCAGGGCGGCGACGGCGGCGGCGGCGAGCACGGCGCCGCCGAGCGTCCACGCGCGCACGCGCCGGCGGCGGCGCACCTCGCCGTCGACCGCGGCGCCGACGTCGGCGGCGAGCTTCGCCCAGTCGGGCTCGCCGGTCGCGGCGCCGGGCGGCGACAAGGTGCGCAGCGCGGCGGTCACACGTTCCACGTCGTCCGCGCTGGGCGCGTCGTCGCGCTCGACGTCGCGCTCGACGTCGCGCTCGTCTTCGCGCTCGTCCCTCATGGCCCCAGCACCTCGCGTAGCCGCTTCACCGCGTAGTGAAAGCTCACCTTGGCCGCATTCTCCGTGCAGTCGGCGATCGCCGCCACCTCGCGGAACGACAGCTCGTCGAACACGCGCAGCTCGAGCACCATCCGCTGCTTGGGCGGCAGCGCGGCGACGGCCTCGCGCAACGCCCGCGCGCGCTCGGCCGTGAGCAGCGCGCCGGGCGCGACCGCGTCGACGGTGAGCTCGGCGCCCGCGTCGTCGCTCGGCAGCTCGCGGCCGTGATCGCGCACGTGGTTGAGCGCGACGTTCACGCCGATGCGATAGAGCCAGCTGCGCACGCTGGCCTCACCGCGGAAGCGATCGAGCGCCCGGAACGCGCGCACGAACGCCTGCTGCACGACGTCCGACGCGTCGGCGTCGTTCCTCACGTAGCGTCGAACCATCCGCCATAGCCCGCGCTGGTGCCGCTTCACCAGCTCGTCGAACGCGCCGCGCTCGCCGCGCCGGGCCCGCGCCACCAGCGCGTCGTCCAGATCGACCGGCGCGTCGTCCTCGCTCACGTGGGCGATCCACAGGCGCGGCAGGGCGGTGTCCACAGCGATCGGACCCGCGGCTTGCGCCGGGGGTTAGGTGGAAGTAGGCTGCGACTCCAACTAGCTTCGATCGCTGGAGTTTCTCCCATGATCAACCCGGAACGCATGGACGATGTCGTCCGCCGCGGCGCCCACGTCCTGCCGGCCGTCGACGCCTGGCGCGCCGTCGACGAACGCCGTCGTCGCCTGCAGGGCGAGCTCGACGACATGCGCAGGTCCCGCAACGCGGCCAATGATCGCATGTCCAAGCTCGACAAGAAATCGGCCGAGTTCGCCGCCGCGCGCGACGAGCTGAGGTCGCTGTCGACGCGGATCAAGGAGGGAGAGGCCGAGCAGGTCCGCCTGGACGCCGAGTCGCAGGAGCTCCTCCTCGGCATCCCCAACGCGCCGCACGCGTCGGTGCCGGCGGGCGCGTCGAGCGACGACAACCGCGAGGAGCGCGTCTGGGGCCAGGCGCCGTCGTTCGCGTTCACGCCCCGCGACCACCACGATCTCGGCGTGGGCCTCGGCCTCCTCGACTTCGAGGCGGGCACCAGGATCTCGGGCGCGCGCTTCACGGTGCTGCGCGGCTGGGGCGCCCGGCTCACGCGCGCGCTCATCAACTACATGATCGATCTGCACACGGGCGCGGGCTACGAGGAGGTGTGGCCGCCGGCGATGATCCGGCGCTCGGCCTTGCGCGGCACCGGGCAGCTGCCCAAGTTCGAGGCCGACCTCTTCAAGATCCAGATGGTGACCGGCGAGGACCACGTCCCCGACAACGACTGGTTCCTGTCGCCGACGGCGGAGGTCCAGGTCACGAACCTCCACGCCGATCACATCTTCGAGCCGGGCGAGCTGCCGCGGCACTACACCGCGTACGCGCCGTGCTTCCGCGCCGAGGCCGGCTCGGCGGGCAAGGACACGCGCGGCCTCATCCGCCAGCACCAGTTCGACAAGGTCGAGCTCGTGAAGTTCGTGGCGCCCGAGACCAGCTACGCCGAGCTCGAGACGCTCGTGGCGGATGCCGAGAAGGTGCTCCAGGGCCTCGGCCTTCATTATCGTGTCGTCACGCTGTGCACGGGCGACATGAGCGCGACGTCGGCCAAGACCTACGACCTCGAGGTGTGGCTGCCCGGGCAGAACGCGTTCCGCGAGATCTCGTCGTGCTCGAACTTCGAGGACTACCAGGCGCGGCGCGCCAAGATCCGGTACCGGCCGGCGGCCGGCGACAAGCCGCGCGCGGTGCACACGCTCAACGGCTCCGCGCTCGCGGTGGGGCGGACGCTGGTGGCGATCCTCGAGCAGTACCAGGACGCGGACGGGTCGGTCGTCATCCCGCCGGCCCTCCGGCCCTATGTCGGCGGCACCGAACGCGTTTCGCCGCCGCAAAAACCGAACGGATGATCCTTTACAAGAGGGGGCCGCTCCATATACTGCGCGTCACCTCTGGGTTCCCTGGAGGAGTGGCCGAGCGGTCGAAGGCAGCGGTCTTGAAAACCGCCGAGCGCAAGCTCCGGGGGTTCGAATCCCTCCTCCTCCGCCAGGCTGATAACCGAATAGCTCGATCGTCGTCTTGCCATTGGCCCATGGAGAGATGGCCGAGTGGCTGAAGGCACCGGTTTGCTAAACCGGCGTATGGGGGATTCCCTGTACCGAGGGTTCGAATCCCTCTCTCTCCGCAAAGATTGGTTTGGCAACTCGTTTTGGATCCGTAGCTCAATGGATAGAGCACCGGTCTACGGAACCGGGGGTTAGAGGTTCGACCCCTCTCGGATCCGCCGCATGTTGGTCTACGAAGACTTGATGGGCGTCGCGCTCGACGAGGCACGGCTGGCCGCAGCGGCGGGTGACGTGCCCGTGGGAGCGGTGGTCGTGGGTGATGAAGGCGCCATCCTCGGTCGCGGCCGCAACCGCCGCGAGGAGCGTGGTGACCCGACTGCCCACGCCGAGGTGGAAGCGCTCCGTGACGCGGCGGCACGCATCGGTCACTGGCGCGTGGACGCGATCCTGGTGGTGACCCAGGAGCCGTGTCCGATGTGCGCCGGCGCCATCGTCAACGCGCGCGTGCGGCGCCTGGTGTTCGGCTGTCCGAACCCCAAGGCCGGCGCGGTGCAGACGCTCTACCAGATCTGCACGGACGCGCGGCTCAACCATCGCGTCGACGTCGTCGGTGGCGTTCGCGCCGACGAGTGCGCCGCGGAGCTCAAGCGTTTCTTCGAGATGCTGCGCGCCGAAGGCCAGAAATAGTTCTCTGGAGGGGTGTCCGAGTGGTCGAAGGTGCCTGTTTCGAAAGCAGGTAGGCGAAAGCCTCGGGAGTTCGAATCTCCCCCCCTCCGCCAGATGAAGTGAGCCACTGGACAGGTGACCGAGTGGCCGAAGGTGCACGATTGGAAATCGTGTGCACTGAAAGGTGCCGAGGGTTCGAATCCCTCCCTGTCCGCCACCGCGTCGCGTACGCGTGACGACCGATCGAGCTAGCGGATCATTTTATGGTCCCGGGTGACGCAATGTCTGTGAACCCCGCCAGGCCCGGAAGGGAGCAACGGTAGCGGAAGGAGCGGGTGCCTGGGGCCACCTTTTTTTCGGGCAGGCGCTACAGTGCCGGCGCCGGCGCACACCGGGAACTTCGACGGATGAGCTACCTCGTTCTCGCACGGAAGTACCGCCCCGCGACGTTCTCCGAGGTCGTGGGCCAGGAGCACGTGACGCGGACGCTGGCCAACGCGTTCGCGACGGAGCGTGTGCACCACGCCTTCCTGTTCTGCGGGCCGCGCGGCGTCGGCAAGACGACGCTCGCGCGCATCCTCGGCAAGGCGCTCAACTGCGAGCAGGGACCGACCGCCGAGCCGTGCGGCACGTGCAGCGCGTGTGGCTCGATCACCGCCGGCAACGCGGTCGACTACTACGAGATGGACGGCGCGTCGAACCGCGGGATCGACGCGATCCGCGATCTGACCGAGGCGGTCCGCTACCAGCCGGCGGTGCTGCGCAAGAAGGTGTACGTCATCGACGAGGTCCACATGCTGACGACGGAGGCGTTCAACGCCCTCCTGAAGACGCTGGAGGAGCCTCCGCCGCACGTGACCTTCGTGCTGGCGACGACCGAGCCGCACAAGGTGCCGGTCACGATCCTCTCGCGCTGCCAGCGCTACGACTTCAAGCTCGTGCCGTCGGCGCGGCTGCACGCGCACCTCACGCGGATCTTCGCGGCCGAAGGGCTGACGGTGGAACCGGCCGCGCTGTCGCTCGTCGTCCGCGAGTCGGGCGGCTCGGCGCGCGACGCGCTCTCGCTGTCCGATCAGGTCATCTCCTTCGTCGGCAAGGCCACGATCTCCGAGCAGCACGTCGCCGAGGTCCTCGGCGTCGCCGACCGCGCGTTGACCCGCGGGCTGGTGGCGGCGCTGGTGAGCGGCGACGCGGGCGCGGCGCTGGCGGCGGCGGACGCGGCGAGCGGCCGCGGGGTCGACGAGGTGCAGCTCGCGCGCGCGATCGTGCGCTACCTGCGCGACCTGAGCGTGCTCAAGGTCGCGCCCGGCGTCGGCGAGCTGGTCGAGGCGACCGACGAGGAGCGCGCGGCGATGGCGGCCGAGGCGGCGGCGGTCGGCAAGGACCGGCTGACGCAGATGTTCGAGCGCATGCTGCGCGCGTGCGATGACCTCGGGAAGTCGATGCAGCCGCGGCTCGTGCTGGATCTGGCGCTCATCGACGTCGCGACGGTCGAGCCGATCGTGCCGCTCGGTGATCTGATCGAGCGGCTCGGCGAGATGGAGCGCAGGATCGGCGGCGGTGGTGGTGGCGGCGGTGGGAGCGGCGGCGTGAGCCGTCCGCCGCCGCGGATGCGGTCGGAGGCGGCGCCGCCGCCCGCGGCGCCGCCGCCGCGGATGCGCACGGAGTCGGCGACGGCACCGGTTGCGGTTGCGGCACCGGTTGCGGTTGCGGCACCGGTTGCGGTTGCGGCACCGGTTGCGGTTGCGGCACCGGTTGCGGTTGCGGCACCGGTTGCGGTTGCGGCACCGGTTGCGGTTGCGGCACCGGTTGCGGCACCGGTTGCGGTTGCGGCACCGGCTCCGGCCTTCAGCTGGGCCGCGGTCCTCGACGAGCTCGAGCGTCGGCGCAAGCTGTCGGTGTTCGGCAACTACCAGCACGCGCGCGTGCTGTCGTTCAGCCCGGAGCTGGTGGAGCTCGGCTTCTCCGCCGACTACACGCTCGGCGAGATGGCGAAGGGCTCCGATCAGGTCGACGTCGTGGCCGGGGTCGTGCGCGAGCTCTCCGGCAAGAACACGAAGGTGACCGTGAAGATGCTCTCGACCACGGAGAGCGCGGCGATCCCCGCGCGCTCCACGATCGAGGAGACCAAGGCGAAAGCCGACGACGAGCGACGCCGCCGCGAGGCCGAGGCGCGCGAGCACCCGATGACGCGGCTGGTCCTCGAGACCTTCGGCGGCGCCATCAAGGAGATCAAGACCGATGTCTAACCCCAAGATGCCCGACCTCAACCAGCTCATGAAGCAGGCGCAGCGCCTGCAAGCCGACGTGGCCAAGGCGCAGGAAGAGGTCGCCAAGCTCACCGCCGAAGGTCAGGCCGGCGGCGGGATGGTCACGGTCACCGTCAACGGCACGTTCGACATCGAGAAGGTGAAGCTCGACAAGGCGGTCGTCGATCCAGCGGACATCGGCATGCTCGAGGACCTCATCACGGCCGCGGTCAACGCGGCCAACGCGCGCATGCGCGAGGTCACCAAGCAGCACATGTCGAAGGTGATGGGCGGGATGAACATCCCGGGCATGCCCGGCCTCTTCTGAAACCCGTGCCCGTGCCCGTGCCCGTGCCCGTGCCCGCTCTCGTCGCAGATGGCTGATCTCATCTCCCGCCTCGTGCAGGAGCTCGCGCGCCTGCCCGGCATCGGCGAGAAGTCGGCGACCCGGCTGGCGATGCACCTCATCCGCGCGCCTCGCCAGCAGGTGCGCGACCTCGCGCAGGCGCTCCTCGACGCGACCGAGAAGATCGGGCTCTGCTCGATCTGCATGACGCTCACCGAGACCGATCCGTGTCGGCTGTGCGCCGACACGCGGCGCGAGCCGGAGACGATCTGCGTCGTCTCGCAGCCGTCCGACGTCCTCGCCATCGAACGCGGCGGCCACTTCCGCGGCCGCTACCATGTGCTGCATGGTGTGCTGTCGCCGCTCGAGGGCATCGGCCCCGACGACCTGCGCATCGCCGAGCTGGTGCGCCGCCTCGGGCCGGCGAAGGACGGCGAGACGGCGGTCGGCGAGGTCATCATCGCCACCGCGCCGACGGTCGAGGGCGAGTCGACGGCGATGTACCTGGCCCGGCTGGTCAAGCCGCTCGGCGTGAAGGTCTCGCGCATCGCCACCGGGTTACCCGTCGGCGGCGACCTCGAGTACACCGACCAGGCCACGATCGCGCGCGCGCTCGCAGGACGTTCGCCGCTCTAGACGTTATCTGCCTGGAAAGGTTGAAAGAACCTGCCGCTCATACGATCCTAGGTCACGCTGGCAGGGAGCCTAAGGAGCGATGTCCAACCAACTGGTGATGTACGAAGAGGAGCTGCAGCAGATCAGCGCGATCTGTGACGTGCTCCAGCGCGACTCGAACGCCAAGGCGGTTCTGGTCATCGACAAGAATGGGCAAGCAATCGCACAGTCCGGTGAGGTCGAGCATCTCGACGTCACGTCGCTGTCGTCCTTGACCGCCGGTAACGTCGCCGCCACCGGCGGCATCGCCTCGCTGCTCGCCGAGAAGGAGTTCGCGGGTCAGTTCCACGAGGGCGAGAAGACCAACGTCCATATCTCGATCGTCGGTGCGCGCGTGATCCTGCTGGTGCTCTTCGACGAGCGCAGCTCGCTCGGCCTCGTCCGCCTCCGCGTGCGCAAGGCCGCCGCCGAGCTCACGCACGTGCTCGAGGTGCTCGTCAAGAAGAGCGAGGCCGGCAACCAGCCGTCGGTGTTCGCGGAGATCACCGACGACGACATCGACAACCTGTTCAACGATTAGTCCCCGAGACGACGAAGGCGACCATGAGCTTCATCAACTACTCGTCTCGCGAGATCAACTGCAAGATCGTCTACTACGGCCCAGGTCTGTGCGGGAAGACGACGAACCTGCAGTACATCTACAACAAGACGAATCCCGAGGCGAAGGGCAAGATGATCTCCCTCGCCACGGAGACCGAGCGCACGCTGTTCTTCGACTTCCTCCCGCTGTCGCTCGGCGAGATCCGCGGCTTCCGCACGCGCTTCCACCTGTACACGGTCCCCGGCCAGGTGTTCTACGACGCGAGCCGCAAGCTGATCCTGAAGGGCGTCGATGGCGTCGTCTTCGTCGGTGACTCGCAGGTCGAGCGCATGGAGGCGAACATCGAGTCGCTCGACAACCTGCGCACCAACCTCGCCGAGCAGGGCTACGACCTCGACAAGCTCCCGTACTGCGTCCAGTTCAACAAGCGCGATCTGCCCAACTCGGCGCCGCTCGAGGAGCTGACCGAGGTGCTCAACCCGACCAAGGTCCCGCAGTTCGAGGCCGTCGCCACCAAGGGCGTGGGGGTGTTCGACACGCTCAAGGCGGTCGCCAAGCTCGTGCTCACCGAGCTCAAACGAGGCAGCTGACAGACCGGGCAGACCGGGATGACCACCACGGGATCACCACGATGATGACGACCACCGCCCGTCCTCGGTTCCGCACCGATCTCGTCGCCGAGCCCATCGAGGAAGGCGGCCATCGCTACATCGACGTCGTCGACCCGGACACCGGGAACGGGTTCCGCTTCTTCGAGGTCGAGTACTCCCTCGCGTGCGCGATGGACGGCGAGCGCGACATGGCGGGGCTCGTGCAGTGGGCGAAGGAAGACCTCGGCATCGAGCCGTCGACGAAGGAGCTGGCGACCGTCATCTCGACGCTCGGCGAGCTCGGCTACCTCGACAGCGGCGCCGCGGCCTCCGACGGTGCCGATCTCGGTCTCACGCCCGGCGTCGTGGCCGCACCGCGCGCCGCGTACGGCGCGCCGGTCGAGGACGTCGAGCTCGGGCATTCCGGGGTCGCCGCCGGCGGCCGATCGTCCGGCGAGCCGATTCCCACCGCCGACTTCGAGCTCGGCATGGCGGGCGGTACGGCCGCGCCGGTGCATGCCCCCGTCGGTGGATTCGATGATGGCCCCGATCTCGGTGCACGCGGCGCGAACCGCGAGATCGTGATGGAGTTCGAGGCGCCGACGCCGCCGCCCACGGAGCTGCCGTCGCCCAAGCTCCGTCCGGTGACGGCGCGGCCCGACGCCGAGGACGACGGCCCGACGAACCTCCCGCGCCCCGCGACCGACGCCGAGTTCGGCGACGACGAGGTCTCGGTCGATCTGAGCGACCACCTGGCGATCTCCGCGTCCGACGTGAAGGAAGCCGTGCGCGCGTCGAAGTCGATGAAGGCCGTCGACCTCCCGCCCGAGCTCGCCGCCGAGCTCGACGATTCTCCCGAGGCGCGCGAGGCGCGGCTCCAGGTCGCCCGAGAGGCGGCGGAGAAGGCGCAGGCCGAGCGGATGGCGGCCGAGCGGATGGCGGCCGAGCGGGCCGCGGCCGAGGCGGCCGCGAGGCCGGCGGTCGAGCTACCGCGCCCTCCCGTCGGCGTGACCCGTCCGAAGTCGACGTCGGAGCGTCCCGCCAGCGCGGACAAGCCGGCCGAGACGGCGACGACCGCGACGGCGAAGGACGTCCCGGTGGCGCGCAGCGGCGTGAGCCTGTGGCTCGTCGCGCTCCTGCTCCTCGTCGTGGCCGCGGCAGGTGGCTGGTACTACTGGACCAAGGTCCTGAAGAAGCCGCTACCGTGGGAATCGGAGACGCCCGCCGCGGGTGGCCCCGGCGCCGCAGGTGGCCCCGGCGCGTCGGCCGGCACGGCGACGCAACCGCCGCCGCCGCCTCCTCCTCCTCCGAGCGCGGCGCTCGCCGAGGTCCCGGGCTCGCCCACCGACGTGACGGCTGGCCAGGTCGGCGTCGTCGCGTCGTCGGTCGAGGACGGCGTGACCGTCGCGGCCGGCGACGAGATCGTTCGCTTCAAGGGCAACGCGGCGGACGAGCGGAAGCTCGTCGGCCTCGACTACGACATCGACCAGCGCGTGCCCAAGCAGATCGCCGACGCGCAGAAGAAGCGTTCCGACGCGGCCGCTTCCGGCAAGGCGACGAAGCCGTACGAGGACACCATCGCCGAGCGCACCAAGCGCCTCGAGCAGAAGGTGGCCGAGCGCGACGCGCTCCGCCTCCAGATGGAGTCGCTCGTCGTGAAGGCGCCCGTGAGCGGCGTCGTCGCCCTGAGCATCGCCACGGGCCAGCGGACGACCGCCGATCAGGTGATCGCGACGGTGACGCCGGCGCCCACGCTGTCCGCCACGTTCACCCTGCCCGAAGGCTACAAGGGCAAGGTGCCGGCGGTCGACGCGTCGGTGCGCGTGGCGGTGAAGGCGACGCCGGCGACCAAGGCCAACTGCACCGCGACCGCGGTGGCGGCGCCGACCATCACGGTCGTGTGCCCGGCCGACGCCGGCATCGCGCCCGGCACCGAGATCGTGCTCGAGTAGGCCTTCGTGGGAGCTTCGGCTCGAAGAAGGAGCTGTTCGACACGCCGATGTGCACGCACTCCTGGCGATCGTTCCACGAGAACGCGATCTGCGAGTCCGCGGTGATCGCGAACGTGACCGCGACGATGGTCGGGTCCTGGGTCACGCAGCTCGCGTAGTTGCCCTTGGCATCGATGGCGATGCACGTCGCCTGGTTCAGGCGGTTGGTGGGGTCGTAGAACGTGTTGCAGCCGATGGCCTGCTGTCTCCAGGAGGCGGCTCGCCGCGCCGGTCGCAAGAAAAGATCACTTCGTGGGTGTGACCTTCTTCACGCGCAGGATCGGGCCGGTCATGCCGAAGCCGAAGGCTTCCTTGTCGATCTTTCCCTCGACCTCGACCTTCTGTCCTGCGACCAGGTCCCGCGCGCCGTCGAGCTGGTACTGGTCACCGTCGGCGGTGACCAGGAGCCAGTGACCGCCCTCGAGGTCGCTGCGTTGCACCGTGCCCGTATACTTGGCCATGACGGAAAGCTAGCACCGCTAATACGTGAGATCATCCTTCACGTAGTCGCGGTCGACGGCCAGCGGCTGCTCGTAGACCTTGCCGGTGTAGAGGTACACGTAGCGCGCGTAGTTCTCGGTCACCTTCTTCATGTACTCGCGCGTCTGCATGTAGCTCACGAGCTCGACCAGCTCGTCGATGGGGCGGTCGCCGTGCTGATCGATCCAGCGCATCACCGGGCGCGGGCCGCTGTTGAACGAGCCGGCGCCGAGCGGGACCTGTCCCTTGAACTTCGCGAGCAGGTGCCCGATGTACCAGCTGCCGGTCTTCACGTTGAACTCGGGGTCGTAGAGGTCGCCGGGGGCGTACGGGAGCTTGAGCTGCCTGGCCACGCGGATCGTCGTCGCCGGGATCATCTGCAGGAGCCCCTGCGCGTCGGCGTAGGAGAGGACGTGCGGGTCGTAGCCGCTCTCCTTGCGCATGATCGAGTAGAGGTAGTTCGGCGTGCTCTTGCCCAGCGGCGCGTGCTTCTCGACGAGCGGCTTGTACGCCTCGGGATACGCGTGCTGCCACCAGAAGCGCGCGGGTCCCTCCGCGGGCGTATCGAGCGCGCCGCCGTCGTAGGCGAGCGCGAGCATCCACGGCCGGTTCCAGTTGGAGCCCTTGCCGTAGCGATCGAAGAGCACGGCGAGCACGTCGGCGCGCTTGTGACGCTTGAGCAGCGCCTTCTCGGCGCGGCGCAGCTCCTTGCCGGCGTCGACGTCGAGCCCGGCCTCCTCGAGCTCGTCGAAGCGCTGGATCGCCGGGTCGGCGGCGACCTTGGCGTCGACGCGCGCCGACACCTCGGGGCCACGCGGCGCGGGCGGCGTCTCGCCGAAGGGCCCCACCGGCTTGCCCAGCTCCCGGAGGCGCGACTGCGCGAGCAGGGCGTACCAGGCGAACGGCCAGCGCGCGGCGAGGCGCTTGTACGCGGCGACGGCCTCGTCGGTGCGCCCGAGCCGCTGCTGGGCGCGCGCCCACCAGTAGAGGCCCTTGCCGCCCTCGAGCGACGCCCCGCGCTTCGACAGCTTCTCGAGGTGGGGCAGGGCGGCCTCGTCCTCGCCGAGGAGGAAGTGCGACATGCCGAGGAACCACAAGGCGTCGTCCATCCACTTCGATTTCGGATAGCGGCGGAGCGTCTCCTCGAGTGGCCCGATCGCCTCGCGGTACTTCCCGCGGTTGAACTCGAGCCAGCCGGACAGGTACTGCGCCTCGGCGGCCCAGTCGCTGCGCGGATACTTCGCGACGACCTGACGGTACCAGCGGATCGCCTCGTCGTCGCGATCGGCCCGGGACAGCGCGCGCGCGCCGCGAAAGAGCGCCTCGGCGGAGTCCATCTTGGGCGCGACCGCGAGCAGGAGCTCGCCGGCGTCGGCGTAGCGGCGGCGCATCTTGAAGAGCGTCGTGCCCAGCCAGTAGTCGCGGCGGATCCGGGTCGACTCGGGGACGTCGTCGCCGACGAGCATCAGCTCGGCGACGGCCTCGTGCCAGAGGTGCGCGACGACGAGTCGCTGCGCGCGCGCGATGCGCTCGCCGGCGTCGAAGGCCGCGGCGCGGTCGCCGTGCTCGGCGACGAGCAGGCGCTCGGCGTCGTCGGCGAGCGGGTGCGACGGATACTCCGCCAGGAAGTCACGCAGCGCGGCCTTGCGGGCGCCGCCGCTCGCGGTGATCGCGATGCGATAGCGCGCGACCCCGAGGTCGCCGTGGTCCGAGGCGCCGCTGGTGCCCGCGAGCTTCCGGTACTCCCTGGCCGCGGCCGTGCGGTCCCCGGCCTCCCAGAGGCAGTCGGCGAGCCGCCACTTCGCGCCGTCGGCGAAGCGCGTGCCCGGGTGCGCGACCACCGCACGGAAGTCGGCGGTGGCCTCGCGCGGTCGCCCCTCGAGCAGGGCGATCTGACCGCGCAGCCAGTGGAAGTAATCGGGGTTGGCGAGCGCGCCCGCGCGCACACCCTTCAGGTGCGAGGAGGCGGCGGCGAGGTCGCCGGCCTCGTAGGCCTGGTACGCCTTGCCGAGCTTCTCCGCCGGTGTCGCGGCGCGTCGCTGCGCCTCGGCGGCGCCGGCCAGGGCGGCGACCAACGCGAGGGCGGCGACGGTTGCTCGCAGCACGGCCCGCGAAGTATACCGCGCCCATGGCTCCCGGCTCGTATCGCGGCCTCGACTACTACGCCATCGACGGGCTCTTCACCGAGGAGGAGCGGGCGGTCCGCGACAACGTGCGCGACTTCGTGTCGGAGCGCATCATGCCGTCGATCGGCAAGCACTTCACCGCCGGCACGTTCCCGCACGAGCTCGTGCCGGTGTTCGGCGAGCTGGGCCTGCTCGGGTCGTCGCTCACCGGCTACGGCTGCCCGGGGGTGTCGCCGGTCGCCTACGGGCTCATCTGCCAGGAGCTCGAGCGCGGCGACTCCGGGATCCGCTCGTTCTGCTCGGTGCAGTCCAGCCTCGTCATGTTCCCGATCTGGTCGTTCGGTTCGGACGCGCAGAAGGCGCAGTACCTGCCGGCGATGGCCAAGGGGCAGCTCATCGGCTGCTTCGGCCTCACCGAGCCCGACTTCGGCTCGAACCCGGCGGGCATGCTGACGACGGCCCGGAAGACCTCGGGCGGCTACGTGCTGAACGGCACCAAGCGCTGGATCACCAGCGGCTCGACGGCGCACGTGGCGCTGGTGTGGGCCAAGCTCGACGGCGTGGTGCGCGGCTTCCTCGTGCCGACGACGACCAAGGGCTTCACCGCGCGCGACATCCACGGCAAGTGGAGCCTGCGCGCGTCGGTGACGAGCGAGCTCGTGCTCGAGGACTGCGAGGTCGGCGACGACGCGATCCTGCCCGGCGTGAGCGGGATGCGCGGGCCGCTGTCCTGCCTCTCGCAGGCGCGCTTCGGCATCTGCTTCGGCGTCGTCGGCGCGGCGATGGCCTGCTACGACGAGGCGCTCTCGTACGCCAAGGATCGCGTGCAGTTCTCGCGGCCGATCGCGGGCTACCAGCTCGTGCAAGAGAAGCTGGTCGACATGGTCAGCAGGATCACGCAGGCGCAGCTCCTGTGCCTGCAGATGGGGCGGCTCAAGGAGGCGGGCACGCTGCGGCCGGCGCAGGTCTCGCTCGCCAAGCGCAACAACGTCAGCATGGCGCGCGACGTCGCGCGCGACGCCCGCGACGTCCTCGGCGCGAACGGCGTCACCGACGAGTACCAGTGCGGCCGCCACATGCTGAACCTGGAGAGCGTGTACACCTACGAGGGCACGCACGACATCCACACGCTCGTCGTCGGTCAGGACGTGACCGGCCTCGCCGCGTTCGAGTGAACGGCGCGTAACCGATGGCCGGCGACGCGCGTCCGAATGTCCTCGTGATCGCCGGGCTCGATCCTTCCGGAGGCGCCGGCCTCGTCGCCGACGTGCGCGTGTGCGAGCAGCACGACTGCCGCCCGATGGCGGTCGCGACGGCGCTCACCGAGCAGTCGACCGCCGAGGTGCGCGCGGCCAACCCGGTGGCGGCGACGATCGTGGGGGATCAGCTGCGCATGATCCTCACCGACGTCGAGGTCGCGGCGGTGAAGATCGGGATGCTCGGCAGCGAGCAGCTCGCCGACGAGGTCGCGCGCGCGCTCGAGCTGACCGCGGCGCCGGTGGTGTGGGATCCGGTGCTGCGGGCGACGGCGGGGCGGGTCTCGCTCTACGAGGGTGACCCGGCGCGCGCGCTCGAGCTGCTCGACGGCCACGTCGCGCTGTTCACGCCGAACTCCGAGGAGGCGCACGCGCTGACCGGCATCCGCATCGACTCGGTCGGCGACGCGGTCGCGGCGGGGATGGCGCTCTACCAGCGCGGCATGGGCGCCGTGCTGGTGAAAGGCGGGCACTGGGGCGGCGCGGCCGAGGCGATCGACGTGCTGGTGACGCCGGACGGCCACGAGGTGCTGTCCGCGCCGCGCTTCGCGAGCGACGGGCCGATCCACGGCACCGGCTGCGCGCTGTCCAGCGCGATCGCGTGCAACCTGGCGGCGGGGATGGCGCTCGCCGACGCGTGTCGCACCGCCAAGGCGTACGTCGCGGCGCTCATCGCCGACGCGGTGTATCCCGGGCGCGGGCACGGGGCGGTGCTGTGATGGCGCGCCTCGTCGTCACCGGCGCGACCGGCATGGTCGGGCGTCCACTGGTCGCGGCGCTGCTCGCGCGCGGCGACGCGGTCACCGCGCTGGTGCGCGACGAGGCACGGGCGCGGAGGTCGCTCGGCGACGCGGTCACGTGCGTGGCGGCCGACCTGGAGACGCCGGGCCCGTGGCAGGAGCAGCTGGCGGAGTCGCACGCGGTCGTGCACCTCGCCGGCGAGCCCATCGCCGGCAAGCGCTGGGACGCGCGGCAGAAGCAGCTCGTCCGCGACAGCCGCGTCGAGTCGACGCGCGTCATCGTCGAGGGCCTCGCCGCGCTGGCGCCCGCGCGGCGGCCGGCGGCGCTGATCACGGCGTCGGGCGCCGACTACTACGGCTTCGCCAACCGCGAGCTCGACGACGACGATCCGGTGCCGGAGGCGTCGCCGCCGGGCGACACGTTCCTGTCGCGCGTGTGCGCGGCCTGGGAGAAGGAGGCCACCGCCGCCGAGGCGCTCGGCGTGCGCGTCGTCCGCATGCGCACCGGCGTGGTCATCGGCCCGGGCGGCGCGGTGGCGAAGATGACGACGCCCTTCAAGCTGTTCGCCGGCGGGCGCATCGGCTCGGGCGAGCAGTGGTTCTCGTGGATCTCACTCGCCGACGCGGTCGCCGCGTACGTCGCCGCGGTCGACGACGATCGCTTCCGCGGGCCGGTCAACCTCGTCGCGCCCGAGACCGTGCGCAACGCCGACTTCTGCCGCGCGCTCGGCAAGGCGCTCCACCGGCCGTCGTGGCTGCCCGTGCCCGCCTTCGCGCTGCGCGCGGCGGTCGGCGAGCTCGCCGAGTACCTGCTCGAGGGTCGCCGCGTCGTCCCGGCGGCCCTCGAGCGCCTCGGCTTCACGTTCACGCACCCGACCGTCGCCAGCGCCCTCGACGCGGCGCTCAGTACGTGACCTGGTACTGCGTGACCCAGGTGAACTCGCCCGCGGCGTCGGTGCGCCCCAGGCTCACGTCGACCGAGACCGACGGGCTGCCCGTCATCGCCCCGAGCACGTTGCCCCACGAGATGTACCCGTCGCCGCCGGCCCAGGCATGGTTGGCGGTCGCGCAGCCACCGGCGGTCGCGCACGAGTACTTCCACCCGAGCGACGACAGGGTGCCCGTGCTCTCGTTGTAGAAGCGCACGTTGGCGCCGACGCTCGCCACCGTGCTCGACTCGTAGAACTCGACGCGCGCCGCCGACTGGTCGACGGTGGCGGCGTTGTTCTGCACCGGGCAGATGAGGCTGTGGTTGGCGGCCTGGTCGGCGTGGCCCATCCAGTGTCCCGCGGACGCGCGGGCGAGCTGCACGTCGTCCTCGATGTACGGCAGGCAGGCCATGCCGCTCTGCCAGTTGGTCTGGGCTCCGGCGGTCGGGCCGACCGCGAGCGCCGCGAACGCGGCGATGCTGCTGAGGAACACGAATCGCTTCATCTCTCTCTCCTTGATCATTCGTCCTGTGGCACGTGGAGGAAGATCCACGTGACGTTCTGCCGCCCGTCCGCGTCGCGGATCGGCGCGGTGAACACTGTCGGTCCCGACCAGCGGAGCGCCTCGTCGCGCTCGAGCTTGTCGATCGCGAGCACCACCGGCTGCTCGCCCGTGTAGTCGATCGAGGCGACGCAGCCGACGCCGTAGCAGTCGAGCGAGCGCAGCGCGAAGCCGCCCATGCCGAGGGCCGCTGCCGCCGTGACCCGGCGTTGCAGCGCGTCGCGGGTCTCGCCGCACGCCGCGCCGGCGCAACCGCCGGACGCCTGGAGCTGCTCGATGTACGCGGTCCGTTCGGCCTCGCGCGTCGGGAACGCCTGGCCGGCGAGCGCGATCATCGCCGGTGGGCTGCCGTCCTGGGCGGGGACCTTCTCGTACGCGGGCGGCGTGGGCGCGTGGTCTCCGGGCGGCGATGACGGCGACGACCAGCTGCTCGCCGCCGGGCGCGCCGGCGCCTTCGTGCGCGGGGCCGGCGGCTCGGGCGGGCGCGCGCTCGCGCCATCGCTCTGCATCACGCAGCGGTTGAAGGTGAACGCGGCCGCCGCGAAGGCGACGAGGACGAGGAGGTGCTGGGTGCGCATGACGACTCCGGTCGAGGCGTGCTCACGCTACGCGCTCGACCTCGTCGTCACCGAGGACAAGGTTCGTAAGCTTTCGTAAACTCTCGGACAGCCTCCACAGTCGGTGGCAAGACCGAGCAGAGTCGCGGCGAGGTCCGACCGAAGGGCTCGCGCTCAGCGGTTGATGATGTGCACGGCCTCGCCGATCGCCGCGGCCGCCGCCTCGCGCACCGCCTCCGACAGCGTGGGGTGTGGGTGGATCGTCAGGTTGAGATCCTGCACGACCGCGCCCATCTCGATCGCCAGCGCGGCCTCGCTGATGAGGTCGCTGGCGCCGTTGCCGACGATGTGCACGCCGAGGATCTCCTCGGACTTGGCGTCGCAGATCACCTTGGCGAGGCCCTCGGTGTCGTTGACCGAGAGCGCGCGCCCGAGCGCCGCGAACGGGAACTTGCCGATCTTGAGGTCGTGGCCCTTGGCCCGGGCCTCGTCCTCGGTGAGCCCGGCCGACGCGATCTCCGGATCGGTGAAGACGACGGCGGGGATCGTGCGGATGTCCATCGCCGCCTTGTGGCCGGCGATGATCTCGGCGACGACCTCGCCCTCCTTGGTCGCCTTGTGCGCGAGCATCATGCCGCCGATCAGATCGCCGATGGCGTAGATGCCGGGCACGTTGGTGCGCAGCTGGTCGTCGGCGACGACGTAGCCGCCCTTGCCCGTCGCGACGCCGGCCACGTCGAGGCCGAGCCCCTCGCTGTTGGGACGGCGCCCGACCGACACGAGGATGACGTCGGTGTCGATCGTCGCGGTTTGCCCGCCCTCGAGCTCGACGGTGAGGACGGCGCGGTCGCCCTTGTCCTCCCAGCTCTTGGCCTTGGCCTTCACCATCACCTCGACGCCCATCTTCTTCAGCTTGCGCGCGACCACGCCGACGCAGTCCTTGTCCATCGACGCGAGGATCGACGGCAACGCCTCGACCACCGTGACCTTGGTGCCGAACTTGGCGTAGACCATGCCGAGCTCGAGGCCGATGTAGCCGCCGCCGATGACGACCATGCGCTTCGGCACCTGATCGAGCGCGAGCGCGCCCGTCGAGTCGAGGATGCGCTTCTGGTCGGTCTTGAAGCCGGGGATCTCGAACGGCCGTGATCCGGTGGCGAGGACCACGTTCTTGGCGACGATCGTGTGCTCGCCCTTGGGCGTCTGCACGATGACGCGGTGGCCGTCCGGACCGGACTTGCCGAGACGTGCCGTACCGTCGATCACGTCGACGCCGTTACCCTTGAGCAATGTCCGGACGCCGCTCGTCAGCTTCTGCACGACGCCGCCCTTCCAGCTCTGCAGCTTGCCCATGTCGATCGTCGGCTTGGCCACGCTGATGCCCATCGTGTCCGCATGACCGATCTTCTCGAACGTCTTGGCGGCGTGGATCACGGCCTTCGACGGGATACACCCGACGTTGAGGCACACGCCGCCCATGTACTCGCGCTCGATGATCGCGGTCTTGACCTTGAGCTGACCGAGACGGATTGCCGTCGGATATCCGCCGGGGCCAGCACCGATGACGACTGCGTCGTAGCGCGATTCGGACATGCGCTTCGTTTAGCACAGGTGTTACCCTGGGTGCGCATGCGTGGCTCCGCGCTGGCCGGCCTCCTCGCGCTCGTGGCCGCCGGCGCCGCGTGCGGGCGCGTCGGCTACGATCCGATCGTCGCGGACGACGACGCGGGGCCCGACGCGCCGCCCGATACGGCCGACGGGTTCATCGAGACCCCGTGTGATCAGCCGGTGATGATCGCGGATCTGGGCCCGCCGGCGGCGACCCCGCCCGGCCGCTACAAGGTCGACGTCGCCGCGACCGCCACCGGCATGGTCGCGGTCTACGCGCTGGGCGACGGACAGCTCCACGCCACCGCCTGGGCCGTGGACACGGACGGCGCGGTCCAGCTCATCCAGTCTCGCGGCCACGTCCTCGACACGACCACCTCCGACTTCGCGGTGGCCGCCCTCGGCGACCTGGTCGAGCTCGCCGTCGACGATCCCGTCAACAGCCGCATGGCGCTGCTCGACCTCTCCGAGTACGGCTACAGCCGCGGCGGCACCGCGTACGTCGACACCAAGCGCGGCGCGGGCCACGACTTCATCACCGCCGACCCCGAGCGCGATCACTTCGTCGTCACCGGCCTGTTCGGCAACGACGCCTACAGCTGGGCAGTCGACCACGACGGCGACACGATCAGCGGCCACGTCGCGGTCATCACCGGCGGCTCGCTCGTGCCCGAAGGCGCGGGCGCCATCCGCCACGGCGCCGGCTACGCCGTCTTCGCGGGCACCACCAGCGAGTGCACGGTCGTCCCGTACGACGAGTCCTGGGTGGCCTCGGGCCCGCCGCGCACGGTCGCGATGACCTGCCACAACCTCTCGCTCGCCAGCGCGCCCGGATCCTCCAACGTCCTCCCTGCGTGGAACTGCGACAACGACTCGGTCTGGGTCACCGCCGGCGACGTGGTCGCCGACGTGCTCCCGGCCGAGCGCGCCGTCTTCGGCGACGGCTCCATGTCCGCTTCCGACCCGCGCGTCGCCGTCACCTCCGACGGCATCTGGTACGCCTACGCCGTCGCCGGCGGCCGCCTCGGGCGCACCCTCCTCGACGCGACCGGCCGCTCGCTCCCCTCCGCGCCTCCCGCCGACGTCCACCAGTCCGTGCGCGTCGTCGCCCACGACCTCGTCGCGCGCGCCAGCAAGGCCTTCCTCGTGTGGCTCGAGACCGGCGCCCCGAACGACTCGCTCCACGTCATGCGCCTCTGTCCGTAGCGCTCACGCGACGGCCGGCGCGTGCGGCGACGACGCCGGTGCCGCGAGCACCTCGCGCGCGAGCGCGTCGACCTCCGCCATCGACCGCACGTGCCGGATGGCGGGGTGCGCGCCGGCGAACGGCGCCGACTGCTGGCCGCCGACGATCGGGATCACCGAGGTCGGCAGGCCGGCGATCCATTGCACGGTGGTGCGCACGCGGGCGGGCGACAGCGGCGAGGTGACGCTCAGCCACATCATCCTGGGCGCGTGATGCTGGATCGCCGCGTCGAACGCGGTGAGCGGCGCGTCAGGGCCGAGGTTGACCGCGCGCATGCCCGCGGCGGCGATCACCGTCGCGGCCATGAACGACGGCAGGAGGTACGGATCGCCCTCCGGGGCGCCGCCGACGGCGAGCGGCGCGTCGGCCGGCGGATCGTGCAGCGCGCGGAGCTGGGCGAGCGCCTGGAGACACACGTCGGTGCCGCGGTGCTCGATGAAGATGCCTCCCTCGTCGTGCTTCCATAGCTCGCCGAGCCGGTACATCGCGTCCTTCACCGGGCCGTCGCAGAGGTCGGCGATCGATGCGCCCGCGAGGTAGCGCGACATCAACCATCCGCGCGCACCGATGACGTCTCCCTCGAGCAGCTGATCGAGCAGCCGGTCGGCGCCCCCGATCGCGCGTCGCTGCGCCACGGCCACCTCGGGCAGGTCGAGCAGCTCCGGTCGCGCGACCGGCGCGCGGGTCTCGCGGATGAAGCGGACGGCCTCGGAGAGGAGGATCCGCCGGTGGCCGCCATCGGTCCGGGTCGCCTGGATCTTGCCGGAGTCCACCCAGCGCTTGAGGGAGGACTCGCTGACGCCGAGGGCATCAGCAAGCTCGCGGGGAGAGAGAAGGCGCATTCGTCTGGGTTCGAGGATGAACGTGCCGTGAGAGTTACTTCCGCACTCTACAACGGCCGGCAGGGGCGACTGAGCGTTAAAACATCCACGATATAGACAGCAATATCAGCATCCTACGTGATAGGCGGACGATTGCCCCTTGCCATGAACGGAAAAACGTTCATGATGGCTGTTATGAACGAATTGGCTGATAAAACGTCCACCGCGCCCAGCTTCACCCCCGAGGACCGCGGCTTCGTCTACGCGGTGGCACGCCGGTTCGTGCGCGCGCCCGAGGACGCCGACGACATCGCCCAGGAGGCGATGCTGCTGGCGTACCGGTACCGCGACGCGTTCCGGGGCGACGCGCGCTACCGGACGTGGCTCCACCGGATCACCACGCGCGCCGCGCTCACGTATCTGCGTCGTACCGGGCGTGCTCGCGTGCGCGTCGGCGCCGAGGAGGACGTCAGCAGCCGACCGGTCGTCGATGCGAGCCCGAGCCCCGAGTCGACGCTCGCCGACGCGGAGACCCGCGCGATCGTCCGCCGCGCGATGGAGGCGCTGGAGCCGAAGTACCGCGACGTCCTGATGGCCCGCGCCGACGCGAGTGAGGCGGAGGCCGCGGCGCGGCTCGGCATCAGCGTCGCCAACGTGAAGATCCGCGCGCACCGGGCGCGCAAGCAGCTCAGGGATGCGCTGGACCTGATCGATCCCGCGTCGCTACGCGTCGCCGCCTGACGTCAGATCGAGCGCGCCTGCTCGTCGAGGAGCCAGGTCTTCGATTCGAAGACGTCGTCGAAGAGGGTGGCGCGCGGGGGCGGGCCCACCTGCTCCTGCGCGGTGATGCAGGCCCGGACGCGCGCCTCGATGGTGGCCGCGAGGTCCTCGGACTCACCGGGGGCGAGCCAGCCACGCTGCTCGAGGAGCGTGCGCATGCGACGCAGCGGATCCTTGCGGGACTTCCAGACCTCGGTCACCGACTCGTCACGGTAGCGCGACGGATCGTCGGAGGACGAGTGCGCGCTCACGCGGTACGTGAGGAGCTCCATGAACGTGGGGCCGTCGCCGCCTCGCGCGCGCGCGGCGGCGCGCGAGGTCGCGTCGTACACGGCGAGCACGTCGTTGCCGTCGACGCGCATCGGCGGGACGCCGTAGCCGAGCGCCTTGAGCGCGATCGTGTCGGCCGCGGTCTGCACCTTGCCCGGCGTCGAGATCGCCCACTGGTTGTTCTGGCAGATGAGGACGACCGGCGCCCGGGTCACGCCGGCGAAGTTGATCGCGACGTGGAAGTCACCCTCCGAGGTGCCTCCGTCGCCCATGTAGCCGAACGCGCAGCGGCCGCCATGGCCGAGGATCTTCATGCCCATCGCCACGCCCACCGCGTGCGGGATCTGGGTCGACACGCACGACGACATGACGACGTAGTTGGTGGCGCGATCGCACGGGTGGCACGGCATCTGCCGGCCCTTGGTCGGGTCCGCGGCGTTGCCGAAGATCTGCGCGAGGTAGCTGTCGAGCGTCATGCCGCGGAAGAGGCCGACGCCCGCCTCGCGCAACGCCGGGATGATCCAGTCGTCGGGCAGGGATGCCGCCGCCGAGCCGACCACCGCAGCCTCCTGGCCCATCGCCTCGCCGTAGAACCCGATGCGCCCCTGTCGCTGCAGCGCCATCATGCGCGCGTCGGTCACGCGGATCGTGAGCATGCCGTCGTACAGCCGCCGCGCCAGCGCGCGATCGAGCCACGCCACGTCGCCGACCAGCGACCCGTCCTCGCGCAGGAGCTGGTAGAGGCCGCGCGCGCGGCTCTCGTCGTCGCCGTCGAAATATACTTCCGGTCCCGCGCCGGTCGTCATCTGCACCGGCGCGACCATGTTCAGACCATCTCCATGAACATGGTCGTCGGATCCTCGAGGAGGGACTTCACGTCCTGGAGGAACATCGCGCCGTCCCAGCCGTCGGCCAGGCGGTGATCGACCGAGATCGACAGGTTCATCAGGTGGCGCGCGACGATCTGGCCGTCACGCACGGCCGGGCGCTCCTCGATCTTGTGCACGCCGACGATCGCGACCTCGGGGAAGTTGATGATCGGCGTCGCCATCACGCCGCCCAGCTTGCCGAGCGACGAGATCGTGAACGTCGAGCCCGTGAGATCCTCGCGGGTCGCGGTGCCGTTGCGCACGGCCTCGCCGAGCCGGTCGATCTCGCGCGCCACGTCGAAGATCGAGCGCCGGTCCGCGTCGCGGACGACCGAGACCGCCAGGCCCTGCGGGCCCTGGGCCGCGACCCCGATGTGGTAGTACTTCTTGCGCACGATTTCCTGCGTCGCCTCGTCGAGCGACGCGTTGAGCATCGGCCACTTCTTCAGGCCGGCCACCACCGACTTGACGATGAACGGCAGGTACGTGAGCTTGACGCCGCGCTCCTGCGCCCGCGCGCGCGCCCGCTCGCGCACCATGACCAGCTCGGTCATGTCGACTTCCTCGACGTACGTGAAGTGCGCCGCCGTGTGCACCGAGCGCGTCATGGTCTCGGCGATGCGCTTGCGCATGCCCCGCAGCGGGATGCGCTCCTCGTCGCCGCCCTGCGCGATCGCCATGGGCGCGTAGGCCTTGGCCGGCACCATCGCGTGCCCCGCGTCGGGTCCCCCCGCGCCGTGCGCCATCGGTGCCGCGCCGCCCGCGGCCGTGCGCTTCACGTCCTCGGAGGTGATGCGCCCGCGCTTGCCGGTCGGCAACACGCGGCCGAGGTCCACGCCCAGCTGGCGCGCGAGCCGCCGCGTCGCCGGGGTCGCCAGCGCGCGCTGCCGACCCGCGGTCGCGTCGATCACCGTGATCGGCAGCGTCTGCGCGGTGGCCGCGTGGTGCGCATGACCGTGGCCGTTGCCGTTGCCGCCGTGCGCCGCCTTGGCCGCGCCGGCGCCCGCGCCCGCGCTGCCGTCGTCGATGACGACGAGCACCTTGCCCACCGGGCAGATCTGCCCGGCCTGGTAGTTGATCTTGGCGATGCGCCCGGCGCGCGGCGACGGGATCTCGACCGTCGCCTTGTCCGTCATCACCTCGACGATCGGCTGGTCGAGCGTGACCACGTCGCCCTCGGCGACCTTCCACTGGACGATCTCGCCCTCGACGACGCCCTCGCCGATATCCGGCAGGTGGAACTCGAAGGCCATCTCACCACTCCAGCGTCTGGCGGATCGCGCCGAGGACGCGATCGGCGTTGGGCATGTACTCGTGCTCGAGCGTGTACGGGAAGGGCGTGTCGAACCCGCAGACGCGCATGATCGGCGCCTCGAGGTGCTCCATCGCGCGCTCCTGGATCGACGCGATGAGCTCGGACGCGAACCCGCAGGTGCGCGGCGCCTCCTGCACGATCACCGCGCGGCCGGTCTTCTTCACCGAGGTGAGCAGCCCGTCGATGTCGAACGGCATCAGCGAGCGCAGGTCGAGCACCTCGACGGAGATGCCCGCCTGCTCGGCCTTCTGCGCCGCCTCCTCCGCGATCGACACCATGCCGCTCCACGCGATGAGCGTCACCTGCGTGCCGGGCCGCGTGACGTTGAGCTTCCCGATCTCGAGCGTGTACTCGCCCTCGGGCACGTCGTTCTTGCTCGCGCGGTAGATGCGCTTGGGCTCCATGAAGAGCACCGGGTCGTTCTGGCGCAGGCACGCGAGGAGCAGGCCCTTGGCGTCGTACGGGTTCGACGGCGCGACGACCTTCAGGCCCGGCGTGTGGATGAACAGCGCCTCGGGCGACTGCGAGTGGTAGTGACCGCCGCGGATGCCGCCGCCCACCGGCGTGCGGATGACGACCGGGCACGGGTACTGGCCTCCCGAGCGATACCGGAACTTGGCCAGCTCGTTCACGATCTGGTCGAACGCCGGGAAGATGAAGTCGCCGAACTGGATCTCCGGCACCGGGCGCAGGCCGTAGAGCGCCATGCCGATCGCGGTGCCGATGATGCCGGCCTCGGCGAGCGGCGTGTCGATCACGCGCTCGGCGCCGAACTCCTCGTGCAGGCCGCTGGTGGCGCGGAAGACGCCGCCGAACTTGCCGACGTCCTCGCCGAGCACGACGGTCTTGGGCTCGGCGCGCATCTGCAGGCGCAGCGCGTCGTTCACGGCCTGGATGATGTTCATGACGGGCATGGTCTTGCTCGTGCTCCTGGTCGATCGCGGGTCAGCCGTGAGAGTGCGGGCTACGGGTGCGCGCCTGCTGCATGAGCCATTCCTTCTGCTCGCGCAGGTGCCACGGCATGTCCTCGTAGACGTCCTCGAACATCGTCTCGATCGCCGGGGCCGCCAGGCGATCTGACGCCGCCAGGGCGTCCGTGATCTCCTGGTTGTACTTCTCGGTGATGTCGCGCTCCCACGCCTCGTCCCACAGCCCGCGGTGGCGCATGTAGTTGCGCATGCGGTTGAGCGGATCGCGCTTCTCCCACAGCTCGGGCTCCTTGGGATCGCGGTACACCGACGGGTCGTCGGAGCTCGAGTGCCCCTGGACGCGGTAGGTGAGCGCCTCGATGAGCGTGGGGCCGTCGCCGGCGCGGGCGCGGTCGATCGCCTCGCCCGAGACCTGCAGCATCGCGAGGATGTCGTTGCCGTCGACGCGGATGCCCGGCATGCCGTAGCCGACCGCCTTCGAGGCGAAGGTCTTGGCCGCGGTCTGCTTCTCGCGCGGCACGCTGATCGCCCAGCCGTTGTTGCGGCAGATGAAGACGCACGGCGCCTTCCACACGCCCGCGAAGTTCATCCCGACGTGGAACTCGCCCGTCGACGAGGTGCCCTCGCCGAAGAACACCATCGCCACGTCGTCCTTGCCCATCACCTTGGCGGCGTAGGCCGAGCCCACCGCCTGCGGGATCTGCGTCCCGACCGGCGAGCTGATCGACACCATGTTCAGCCAGTTGGCCGAGTGGTGCACCGGCATCTGGCGGCCCTTGACCGGGTCCTCGACGTTGCCGAAGAGCTGGTTGATGAAGTGCTTGACCGTGTACCCGCGCCAGAACCACGCGCCCTGCTCGCGGTAGCTGGGATAGATCCAGTCGCCGTCGCGCAAGGGCGCCACCGCGAAGTGGCTCGCCTCCTCGCCGATCGCCTTCATGTAGAAGCCGAGGCGCCCCTGGCGCTGGAGCCGCATCATGCGGTCGTCCATGATGCGCACGAGCGACATCGTGTCGAAGATCTTGCGGAGCGTCTCGTCGCTCACGTCCGGCACGCGCGCGCCGGGCAGCACGCGTCCCTCGTCATCGAGCACGCGGCGAAGGTCGTCCTGAGCTTGTACGGCAACCATCGGAGTCTCCACGCTTGAGGTCGGTGTCCAGGTCGGAGGCCCGGGAGCTTTCGTCGAAGCGAGATCGCGGTGTTCCACGTCGGCGAGCACGGTGTAGCGACCTCCGTCGGGGGGTGTCAAGGCGGCGCGGTGAATCTCATCCGCGGCCCTTCTTTGCGACGCGACGCGCCATATAGTCGGCACGTGCTGACGTTCCTGATCGTGGTCGCGTTGCTCGTCGCCCTGAGTGGTACGACCGCCGTTGGCGTCGCCTTCTACAACTACGAGCGGCGCAAGCGGCTGGGCTCGGGCCGCGCGGCGAAGGCCTTGCCCGGCGACGTGCTGCGCGAGCGCAGCCTGCGCGAGCTCCGGGTCGGCGACGTGCTCACGATCGACGGCAAGGACTACCTGGTCGAGGGCGTGATCGACTACGACGAGGACGGCCACCGCTGGGTCGGCGCCCGCGTCGTCGACGGCACGACCGTGCGCTGGTGCGTCGTCGGGCTCGAGCGTGTCGGCACCGCGCACGTGCGGCTCCTCGATCACGATCCGGGCATCGACATCGCCGGCTATCCGCCCGAGTCGCTCGTCGTCGGCGACGTGCGCTTCGCCCTCGACAAGCGCGGCAACGCGACCGCGAAGCTGCACGGCGATCTCGGCAACCTGCGCGGCTCGAAGACCGCCGCGCCCGAAGGCCACGTCGAGCGCTGCCGCTGGTGGCTCTACTCGGCGCCCGGGGACGACACCGTCGTCCTCGAGCAGTGGGGCGCCGACTACCGCGTGCTCCGCGGCAAGAAGGTCTCCGGCGACACGATCGATCTCATCCCCGGCTCGTGATCACCGACTCGTAAGCGCGAGTAAGCCCCTGGCCTCGGTTCCGGCGTATGGTCGCCGGCGATGAGCGCGCAGATCTTGCCCACGACCATGGTCGGCAGCTACCCGCGGCCGGCGTGGTTCACCCATCAGCTCGCCGGCCGCGACGTCCTCGAGGCGTTCAAGGTCGCCGCGCACGCCGAGGCGTTCCACGACGCCACGCGCACCGTCATCAAGGACCAGGAGCAGGCCGGGCTCGACATCCTCACCGACGGGCAGATGTGGTTCGACGACTATCACATGGGCATCGGGTCGTTCCTCTGGTACTGGCTCGAGCGCACCAAGGGGTTCTCGCCCGAGAAGCTGCCGCACCCGGCGCGCGCCAAGGCGCAGGGGCGCGACGTGTGGGCGCTCGACGAGGCCGGCGGCGTCGCGGTCGAGGGCGAGATCGCGCGCGGCCCGGTGCGCATGGCCCTCATCTATCGCTGGGCCCAGGGCCACACGGCGAAGCCGATCAAGGCGTGTGTCGGCGCCGGCCCGGTGCAGCTCTCGACGCTCGCCCACTTCCGCGGCGGGCCGGTGAAGAACCGCTACGACCTGTCGAAGGCGCTCGCCGACGTGTTCTCGACCGAGATCCACGAGCTGATCGAGGCCGGCTGCCGCCACATCCAGCTCGAGGACCTGGGCGCGTGGATGCCGTACCTCTCGGGCGACAAGGACTGGGCGTGGGTCAACGAGATCGTCGACCGCACGATGCGCGGCATCGATCGCAAGACCGTGCACACGTCGTGGCACTTCTGCATGGGCAACGCCTGGGGCAACAAGCTCGAGGGCATGACCGCCGGCGGCTACCGCGCGATCCTGCCGCACTACCTGGGCGTCGCCGTCGACGAGTACGTCCTCGACTTCGCGTGCCGCGAGATGGAGGACGCCGATCTCCTGCGCCAGCTGCCGGCGGACAAGCGCATCGCCGCCGGCGTCATCGACGTGCGCACGCTCGAGATCGAGCACCCCGAGCAGGTGGCCGAGCGCGTCCGCAAAGTGCTGAAGCACATCGAGCCCGAGCGCGTGACGCTCACGACCGACTGCGGGCTCAAGCAGCTGCCGCGGCAGGTCGCGCGCGAGAAGCTGCGCGCGCTCGCCGATGGCGCGCTGATCGTGCGCCGCGAGCTCGGCAAGGCCTGACGGCGTGCGCTACTTGGCGACGTACTCGCCGGCGCCGGGCGCGTAGAGCCCGCCGACCGAGACGATGCCGTCGGTGTTCATGCAGATCTGCCCGTCGCAGATGTCCTCGCACCCCTCGGGGTTCGACAGGTCCTCGCCGTAGCACGTGCCGATCGGCGTCTCGAACGGCGGCTGCATCCGGTCGGGCGGGACGTCGTCGAACACCACACCACCGGTGCGCACGACGATCTTCTCGAGGCCGTTGCCGCCGTCGCTCCACGCGAGCGTGTAGACGCGCTCGCTGCCCTTGTCGTCGACGCCGGTGACCTCGATCGTGAGCGGCTCGCCTTCGTCCTCGCTGCCGGCGGTCATGCCGTCGACGAGCGTGAACTTCGCCCCCACCGTCATCGCGGCCTCCCACGGCAGCTTCGCGGGCGCCGGGCCGGTTGGCGTGCTCGAGCCGGACGGCGCCGACGCCTTGCCGCCGCAGGCGACGAGCGCGACGACGGAGGCGGCGGTGAGGATGGAGCTGGCAAGACGTGGCATGGCTGATGGACCTCCCGCGAGTTTGTACAACGGGCGTCGAAAGGCTGACAGATCGCGCGCGCCACTCTCTGTACTTGCGCCTGGTACGACCTTTGTATCTCCAGCGCGACGTGCGTCACCTCGCTCTCCTCACCGTCCTCGCGACCTCCCTCGTCGCCGTTGCGTGCACCCCGCATGCGTACACGCCGTCCGCCCGCCCGCTGCCCCTGTCCACTGCGCAGGCGCCCGCCCGCGGGGAGTCGGACGTCCAGCTCGACGGCAACGCGACCGGCGAGGTGCTCGGCCCCGGCATCTTCGGCGGCAACGTGCGTTACCGCCGCGGCGTCCGCGACGACCTCGCCGTGGTCGGTGACCTGGGCCTCCTGCGGGTCGATGGCGACAACCACGGGCAGAACCCGTACGCCGGCACGGCTCGCGTCGGCGTGCAGGTGCACGCGCCGGCCAACGACGATCTGCACGCCGCCGCGTTCGCCGGCGTCGGCGGCGGCTTCGCGCCGACCGCGGGCGGCTACGCGTCGGCCGACGTCGGCGGCATGCTGACCGGGACCCATCGCTACGTGCGGCCGATCTTCCTCCTCGACCTGTACGCGTCCGAGCCCCTGGGCGAGAAGCCGTTCATCGCCAACCAGGACAACCTCGGCACGAGCGACTCGATGCGGACCGTCGAGCTGCCGCGCACGGTGGGCGTGCAGGGGCTCCTGGGCTTCGACCTCGGCCGCCGCGATCGTTCGGTCATGCTCGGGCTCGCGATCGCGCAGCTCCACACGTTCGCGAACGACGTGCAGGAGGCGCGCTCGCAGACGTTCTTCGGCCTGGGCGGCGGCTTCCGCTTCGGCGCGATCTGAGCCCCGCCGACAGGGTCACACGGTCGGCCAGACCGCGACGCCGCAGACGCGGTGGCCGATGCGCTCGACGATCGGCAGCGTGCGCACCTGGCGGAACCCCGCGATGACGTCGCGCCGGATCATGAGCCGCTCGAAGCCGTCGAGGTCGCGGGCGAGCTGGTCCTCGTCCTCGGTGAAGGCGACGAGCGCGATCGCGGCGTCGCGGATCCGCGGGTCGGCGGCGAGCTTGCGCAGATCCGCGACGAGCTGCCGGCGCCACTGTTCGCCGTAGCGCGGATCGACGGCGCCCCCGGTCGTGCGCTGGCGCGCGACCTTGAGCTCGAGCCAGAGCGCGTCCTCGGGGCTGCGCGCCGGGCGCCGCGGGCGCGCAGGACGAAGTCGCAGCGGGGGCGCGCGCTGCGCTTCCGCGCCGTCGCCGACGGGTAGTGGACCTCGCGCTCGACGTCGTGCTCCTGCGCGAGCGCCTCCGCGAGCGCGCCTTGCAGCCGGGTCTCGGGCCACTCGTCGATCCCGTGCGTCGCCTGCTCGAGCGCGAGCGCCGCCTCGACGCCGGTGAGCGCGCTCGCGAGCGCATCGACGAGGTCGAGCTTCGGCCACGGGAAGCACGGGGCCGCGTTCACGGCGGGCTCGCGGTCGCGACGAGCGGGCACACGCGCAGCGGGAACGAACGCGGCCCGAGCTTGCCGAAGTCGCAGTCGACGGCGTCGGCGTCGACGCGCACCACGGTGCCCACGCCATAGCGCGGGTGGCGAACCGCCTGTCCCGGACGCCACCTCGCGTGCGTCTGCGTCTGCGTCTGCGTCTGCGTCTGCGTCTGCGTCTGCGCCTGCGCCTGCGTCTGCGCCTGCGCCTGCGCCTGCGCCTGCGCCTGCGCCTGCGCCTGCGTCTGCGTCTGCGGCGCCAGGAGCGGCGCGAGCAGCGGGCTCGGCTCGCCGCGTGCGCCGAACTGGTGCGGGTTCGCCGGGTACGTGAGCTCGACGCCGTCGCGGGCGCGGGTGATGCCGACGTAGAGCAGCCGGCGCTCCTCGGCCTCGTCGGTGAGCCGATCCGGTAGCTCGAGCGGGAGCACGCCGCGGTTGCAGCCCGCGATGAAGACGTGGCGGAACTCGAGGCCCTTGGCGGCGTGGAGCGTGAGCACGTTCACCGCCGCGGCGCCGTCGCCGAGGAGCTCGGTGAACGCGTCGACCTGCGCGCGCATGCGGAAGAGCACGGCGATGTCGTCGAGCGCGCAGCCGGCCGCCGCGAGCTCGCCGATCCGCGCCCGCAGGTAACACGCCTCGGCGAGCGGATCGTGATGGCGCGACACGAGCACCGGCGCGCCATCGCCGCGCACCGCCTGCACCTCGCCGAGCCCCATGGGCTGCGCGCCGAGCACCACGCGCGCGGCATCGAGCACCGTGCGCGTGCTGCGGTAGCTGTGCGGCAGCTCGAGGACGCGGCCCCCGAACGCCTGCTGAGCCCGCGCGTAGCCGTCGCTGCCGCCGCGCCAGCCGTAGATCGCCTGCAGCGGATCGCCCACGCCGAACCAGCCGGTGTCGGCCCCGCGCAGCGCCGCCACCAGCGCCAGCTCGCGCGGCTCGCAGTCCTGCAGCTCGTCGACGAGCACCCAGCGCGGTCGCGCGAGCTGGCTCGAGGCGAGGAGTACGGTCGCGTTCACGACGAGGTCGTCGAAGCTCATCGCGTTCCTCGCGCGCCGGACCGCCGCGACCTGCGCGTCCAGGTGTGCGCGCTCGTCGGGGTCGAGCTCGTCGAGGCGGCGGCGCCAGCGCCCGCGCCCGCAGCGCGCGCGCAGGACGTCGGCGACGAGCGCGGCGTTCGCGTCGTCGTCGAGCACGGCGAAGTCGCGGCCGTACCCGAGCTGCTCGACCGGCAGCGCGCGCGCGAGGAGGCCGCGGGCGACGGCGTGGAACGTGCCCACGAGCCAGCGCTCGTCGTCGCTCGTCCGGCGACCGAGGAGCGCGTCGAGCCGCGCGCGCAGCTCGGCC
>DDTA01000322.1:0-462 GCA_002344285.1 Myxococcales bacterium UBA2376 | reverse complement strand
GAGCACGGTCGTCTTGCCGCTGCCCACGTGCGCGCGCACGAGCGCCGCACGATCGTCGGCGCGCACAGCTTCGCGCTGCGCCGCATCGAGCCGCGCCAGCGCGGCGACCTGGCGGGCCGTCACCGCTGCGGCCCTCGTCGCCCGCCGTCGTCGGGCAGGACGTAGCCGCCGGCGAGCCGCGCGCTCGCCTCGCGCTCGGTCGTGGGCCGTCCCGCGACGAGGTCGTCGTGCCGGCGCTGCAGCTTGTGCGCGGTGCGCCGCGCGCGCTCGCGATCTCCCGCCTGCTCGACGACGATCGCGCCGTCGGTGGGGACCTCGACCTCGCGCGCGATCGCCTGCCAGAGCTGCCGGCGGGCGTCGTCGGACGCGAGCCAGCTGGCGAGCCCGGGGCCGGTCACGCGCAGGACGATCCGGGCGCCCTGGCGCTCGCCGCGCATCCCGGCGAGGAGCGCGGCGCCGGCG
>DDTA01000138.1:3057-3268 GCA_002344285.1 Myxococcales bacterium UBA2376 | reverse complement strand
ATCCCTTCGCCGGCCCGTGCGGCGGGCCGATCTCGTACTGGCGGGACCAGGGCACCGGCATGCCGACGACCTCGTGTGGCGGGCCGCCGCCGCCCGTCGACGACGCGGCGTTCGTCGCCGACGTCACCATCCCCGACGGCACCGAGGTCGTCGCCGGCACGACGTTCGTGAAGATCTGGCGGCTGCGCAACAGCGGCACGTCGACGTGGGG
>DDTA01000138.1:0-3039 GCA_002344285.1 Myxococcales bacterium UBA2376 | reverse complement strand
CGCCGGCAGCGTCGCGATCGCCGCCGCCGCACCCCACGACGAGGTCGAGGTCGCGTTGACCATGACCGCGGCCGGCGAGGGCACGCAGCGCTCGAGCTGGCAGCTCGCGCGCGACGGCGCCGGGTTCGGTCAGATCGTCTGGACCGAGGTCACGGTCGTGGTCACGCCCTCGAACGACGCCGACGGCGACGGGTTCGGTCCGGGCCAGGACTGCGCCGACGACGACGCGACGATCTTCCCCGGCGCCGAGGAGCGATGCGACGGCGTCGACGGGGACTGCGACGGCGTCGGCGACGACGGGCTGGTGCGCGCCTGCTGCGACGGCACCGCGACCTGCAGCGGCGGCGCATGGGGCGCGTGCAGCGTGCCGTGCGACGAGGATCCCGACGGCGCCGCCGCGGGCGGATGCGACGCGGGCGGCGAGCGCACGTCGGGCGCGCTGGTCCTCGCGCTCGTGCTACTCGCCGGCGTCGCGCCGATCAGACGGGCAAGAGCCCGTTCTGGATCGCGAAGCGCGTGATGTCGGAGTTGTTGCGCAGCCGCAGCTTCTTCAGCACGTGGCCGCGGTGGGTGTCGACGGTCTTGACGCTGATCTCGAGGATCGCGGCGATCTCGCGGTTGGTCTTGCCCGACGCCAGGTAGCTCATCACCTGGAACTCGCGCTGCGAGAGGATCTGCGCCGGGTGCTCGCTGCGCTTGCGCGCGAGCGCGGCCTCGACCTCGGCCGGGACGACCTGCTCGCCGGCGTGGACCTTCTCGATCGCGCCGATCAGCTCGTCGAGGTTGCCCGACTTCTTGACGTAGCCCGCCGCGCCCGCGCGCATCGCGCGCACGCCGTGGGCCTCGTCCTCGTGCATGGTCAGCATGATGACCTTGGTCGGAAGCCCCATCTCGCCGAGCTCGGAGAGCGCCTGGATGCCGTCCTTGCCCGGCATGGTCACGTCGAGCAACAGGACGTCGGGCTTGTGCTTTCTGGTGAGATCGACCGCCGCCGCGCCGTTCGCCGCTTCGGCTTCCACCTCGATCTTCCCGCTCTCGCTCAGCATGCGCGACAGGGCTTCGCGAATCAGGTTGTGATCCTCGGCTATGACGACACGGATCATGTTCGACTTTCCTCTGGGAGGCGTGCTTCTCTTTGCGCTCAATGTTTGGTCATGGTCGGTGGCACTGGCTCGGCCACGCAGGTCAGTTGTTATCCGATAGGGTTGCTTCGGTCGAAGTCGATCCAGTTGATCGCCCGTACTCGAAGGATACACTCCGCATTCTTCTCCGTCACGGCTAGGTGAGCGACAACACGGCACATAGATCCCCGATTAGACTAGGAGATTTCTCCATCGTCGAAACTCTTGGGGAAGGCGGCAGCGGAACCGTGTACGGCGCACGGTGGGGACATCGGGAAGTTGCGCTCAAGGTGCTCCGAGGTGAGCTGACCGCCGGAGATCGCGATCGCTTCCTCGCCGAGGCGCGCTTGCTCGTCGAGATGACCCATCCCGGCGTCGTGAAGGTGCTGGCCGCGGGCTCGCTCCCCGACGGGCGTCCCTACCTCGCGATGGAGAAGCTGCCCGGCGAGACGCTCGCGCGGCGGCTCGCGCGTGGACCGCTGCCACTCGCGCAGGCGGTCGCGCTCTTCGTGCAGCTCTGCGACGCGGTGTCGGCGATGCACGCGCGCTCGCTCATCCACCGCGATCTCAAGCCGGAGAACGTGATGCTCGTGTCGGGGCCATCGGGGGAGCATGCGGTGCTCCTCGACTTCGGCATCGCGAAGGTCGCGACCGAGGGCATCGCGCCGCCGACGCAGAGCGGGATGGTCCGGGGCACGCCGGCGTACATGGCGCCGGAGCGCTTCTTCGGCCATCCGGCGTCGATCGCGACCGACGTCTACGAGCTCGCGGTGACGCTGTTCGCGATGATCGCCGGTCGCCTGCCGTGGGCCGATTCGGTCGATCCCGAGGTGCGCCTCAACCCGGCGCGGCTCGGTGCGCTCGTCGCGGTGCCGCCGGCGCTCGACGAGCTGGTCGCGCGTGCGCTGTCCACGCGCGCGCCCAACCGCCCGCCGTCCGTGACCGCGCTCTGCGACGAGGTCGTCGCCGCTTCGGGCACCGACGTCTCGGCCGCGCGCTCGACGGTCCCCCTGGCGCCGCAGCACCCGCCATCGTCGCCGCTGATGCTGCCGCAAGCCGCGTGGTCGGCGGAGCAGCGGGTCACCACCGGCGCGACGGCCTCGGGCGAGCGCGGCGTCGAGACGGTGCGCACGCGCCTGCGCTGGCCGCTGGCGGCCGCGGCGGGGGTGTTCGCCGTGGCCGGCGGCATCGCGATCTTCGTCGCGACCCGCGGCGGGCCGGCGACCAAGCTGCTCACGGGGCCCGACGACCCGTGGTCGGGCGAGGGGCCCGCGCGCGTGGTCCTGGTCGACGCGGGCGCGGGCGACGGCGGCGGACCGGTGCCGCTGCCGCCGGAGGAGCGCACGGCGGTGCGCGAGGCGCTCGCCGCGAGCGTGCGCCGCCACAGCCCCGACGTCGAGGCGATGATCGGCGTCTCGGTCGCCGAGCTCCGGCGCGCGCCGGAGCTGTCGGAGGTCTTCGCGCGCGTGCGCGTGCAGCCGATGCTGCGCGGCGCCCTCGACACCATGATCGGTGAGTGCGAGCTGCCGTTCGGCGATCGGGCGTCGTGGCTGTCGCTGGCGGTCGTCGGCGGTCTCGGCACGTTCGATCTCGTCGCCAGCGGCACCTGGACGCGCGAGGAGATCGAGGGCTGCGTCGCCGGCGACGACGGCACGGTGAAGCGCGCGGGCAACGACGGCGCGCTGTCGGTCGTGCGCTCGAGCGCGGGCACCACGCGCGTCGTCGGCTGGATCGACGAGCACACGTTCGTCATCTCGACCCGGCCGGGCGCCGACCAGGCGTTCATCTCGGCGCGGCTCGGGCGACCGCCCAGGGCGACGCGCGTGCTGGAGCTCGCCGGTGGGATCGACCGGCGGGCGAGCCTGTGGCTCGTGGCGACCAGCGAGAGCCTCGGGCGCGCGGTCGAATCGGCGACGAT
>DDTA01000007.1 GCA_002344285.1 Myxococcales bacterium UBA2376 | reverse complement strand
TTCAACGCGACCGGGCAGCCGGCGTGCAGCCTGCCGCTCCACTGGACGCCCGACGGCCTGCCCATCGGCGTGCAGCTCGTCGGCCGCTTCGCCGAGGACGCGACGCTCTTCCGCGTGGCCTCGNNGGCCTCGCAGCTCGAGCGCGCGCGCCCGTGGAAGGACCGCCGCCCGCCGGGCTTCTGAGCGGCACGAAGCGGCGCCGATCAGGCGTAGAGATCGTCGAGCGAGTGCCAGCTCACGTCGCGCGGTCGTGTCGCCGGCGCGGCGCCGCGCGTGAAGATGCGGCGTCCGATCGTGTCCCCGTGCTTGTTGGGGAAGGCCTGGACCTTGGCGTCGAGCTCGGCGACGAGGGAGGGCACGGAGCCGACCGGGCCCCACTTGCACTCGCCGAGGTCGATCCAGCGATCGTCGCGCACGCCGACCACGTCGATCTGGACGTCCTTGCTCCAGTACTCGCCGACCTGGAAGCCGGCCGAGACCCGCTCGCGCGCGTAGAGCGTGGGGAGCGCTTGCCGGCACAGGCGCTCGAAGCAGCCGCCGAAGTAGGCGTCCAGCTGAGGCTTGATGAGATCCGTGAACGACCGGACCGGGCCCATCTGCTGCACGAAGCTGCGGTTGGGGAACACGAAGTGGAACCAGAAGCGGAGGAGTGGATCCTCGAGGACGAAGCGCACCGTCCGCGCGTTGGCCCGCCCGCGGGTGAGCGGATGGCGGCGGGCCACGTAGCCCAGCTGGACGAGCTGCTCCAGGTAGTAGTGCAGGCTTCGTTCGGCGAGGCCGCTCGTCGCCGCGATCTCGCGCGCCGTCGTGTGGCGCGTGGCGATCGCGTGCAGGACCGCGTGATAGGCCTCCACCTCGCGCAGCTCCTCGCGGAGCAGGAACTCGGGCTCGCGGAACAGCGCCGCGTACTCGGAGAGCAGGTTGGACTCGATGTTCGACTCCAGCGAGCGCGCCGGATCGAACGCCTTCAGGTACATGGGCACGCCGCCGCACACGAAGTAGGCGCGCGCCTGGTTCGGGACCGACCAGCCGGGGTGGAACTCGGCGGCCTCGCGGTAGCCGAACGGCTGCAGGTGGATCTGCGCGGTACGCCGGCCGAAGAGCGGGCTCTTCTTGCCGAGGACCTCTCGCTCCATGAAGCCCACGAACGAGCCGCACAGGATGAGCACGATCTTGCCCGAGCGCTTCCAGCGCCGATCCCACAGCTCCTGCAGGAGCGACGGGAGCTCCGGGCTCGCGCCGGCGGTCCACTGGAACTCGTCGAGGACGATGGCCAGCTTGCCGTCGGACGGGCCGACGCGCTCGACGGCGTCGAACGCGGCGCGCCAGTCGGTCGCGGCGATCTCGGCGAGGAGCGGCTGGTCGAGGGTCCGCGCGGCCTCGGTCAGGAACTCGCGGATCTGCAGGAGCGCGGGGGCGATCTTGCCCAGGTGATAGATGGCCGGCTTGTCGCGCAGGAAGTGAAGGATCAGCTCGCTCTTGCCGATCCGCCGCCGCCCGTAGATGGGCACGAACGCGGAGCCGCGGCCGCGCCACGCCGCCTCGAGCACCGCCAGCTCGACCGCGCGTCCGACGAAGTCGGTGGCCGGGGGGGAGGGCCTGGTCACGCGTCGAGCCTAGTTGTCAAGTCGTGACGTGTCAAGTCGTGACTTGGCAAGTCGTGACTTGGCAAGTCGTGACTTGGCAACTCAGGCGCGGAGGATGACGCGCGTGATCTCGGCGGGCGCGCCGAAGCGCACCGGCGGGCCCCAGTAGCCGGCGCCGCGGCTCACGTAGAGCTGCGTCGGGCCGACCTGGTAGCGGCCGGCGAGGAGGCCGCCCTGCTGCAGCGACACGAGGAAGTGCCACGGCCACACCTGGCCGCCGTGGGTGTGCCCCGAGAGCTGCACGTCGACGTCGAAGCCGGTGGTGGTGCGGACCTGGCGCGGCTGGTGGGCGAGGAGGACCACGGGGCGCGCCGGATCGCGGCCGGCGAGGGCGCGGGCGAGGTCGGGGCCGTGACCGCGCGCGAGCGAGCGCGCGCTGTGGTCGTCGATGCCAGCGAGGTCGAACGTGCCGTCGCCGCGGCGGATCTCGACGCGCTCGTTGCGCAGGACGCGGACGCCGCGCTCGCGCAGGAAGACGATCCACTCGTCGGCGCCCCAGTAGTACTCGTGGTTGCCGGTGATGGCGAAGACGCCGTCCTTCGCGCGCAGGTCCCCGAGCGGGGCGGCGGCGTCGCGGAGCTGGGCGACCGAGCCGTCGACGAGATCGCCGGTGAGCACGATCAGGTCGGGCTGGAGCGCGTTGGTGCGCGCGACGAGCTCGGCGATGTAGGCGCGGCCGATCGTGCCGCCGATGTGCAGGTCGGTGAGCTGCACGATCGTGTAGCCGTCGAGCGACGGCGCCAGGCGCCGCACCTTCATGGGCACGTCGACGACCGGCACGTCGCCGAGCACCTTGACCAGCCCGACGCCGACCTCGCCGACCGCGACCGTGGTCACGACGCCGCCCGTGATGCGCCGCAGCGCCTGGCGGCGGCTCAGGTCGGTCGGCGCCGGCCGGCGCACGGCCTTGCGCACGAGCCAGACGAGCAGGCGCGCGACGTCGGTGACGAGGACGCCGGCGAAGAGGAGGGCGAAGATCGCCCAGCCGGTGAAGGTCGGCCACGCGACCGCGCCCTGGATCATCGGCGGGCCGCCCGAGCCGAGGTAGCGGGCGACCATGATCGGCACGACGAGGAGCGCGATCGCGATGGTCGCGGCGATGCGCCAGCGCCCGGTCATCCCCGTGTCGTGCACGAGCCGGCGCCACACGTAGAAGGCGAGGCCGCCGAAGAGCACGGTGGCGACGAGGCCGCCGACGAGGCCGCCCATGTCAGCGCTGGACGAGCACGCCGCCGTCGACGGAGAAGCCGGCGACCGGGCCGACGAGGTGCGGGGTCACCGCCGACGCCTTGTCACCGAGCGGCACCTTCTTGGCGGCGAGCACCTCGGCGACGCGGCGGCGGAAGCGACCGCTCTCCTCCTCGGGACGGAGGAAGGCGTCGAGCAGCGGCTGGCCGACGAGCGACGCCTCGGCCTCGGCGACGCCGTCGACCGCGGCGACGCGCACGTTCTGATCGAAGTCGGCCACGTACGGCAGGAGGCGGTCGAACGTCTCCGGGCGGCCGGCCTTCCACTCGGTCATCCAGCGGATGACGTCGAGCTTGCGCTCGGGGTCGCGGGCGTACCCGGGCGGCTCGTCGGCGAGGATGGCGTCGACGGCCTCGAGCGCCTGCTCCTTGGTGGCGACGCGCTCGAGCACCTGCAGCGCGTACGCGAGCTGCGCCGCGTTCTTCATGAAGCGGCGGAGCGGTGGCAGGACCGAGGGGCCCTTGGCGACCAGCACGTCGACCACCCACGTCTTCTCCTGCCCGTCCTCGACCATGTTGCCGCTGGTGATCGCGAACCGCTTGCACAGCCCGAAGATCGCGTCGTCGGAACCGTCCTCTCGCAGCTTCTCGAGCGCTGCCCAGCGATCGGCTTGCTGGGCCAGCTTGTTGGTGGCCTTGCCGATCAGCTTCTGCAGGTTCTTTTCTTTGGAGGAGAACAGTCCGAACACCATGACCGGCGGAACCTACCACCAGCGCCGGGTCCTGACCACGGCAGCCCGTGGCACCTGCCGCATCGGGTAGGACGGTCAGACGGCGTCGGGCTCGGCGTCGGTGGGGGCGTCGACCGGGGCGTCGGGGAGGAGCGCGTCGATCATGAGCGCGTCGATCGTGGGGGCGTCGATCACGGGGGCGTCGATCACGATCGGTGCGTCGGTCGGCGCGTCGACGGCGGCGTCGATGGCCGCGGCGTCGATCTGTGCGGCGTCGATCTGTGCGGCGTCGGGGTCGGCGGCGTCGGTGGGCGCGTCGACCGTCGGCGAGGCGTCCACGCTGATGTCGGGGCAGGCGAAGCTGTCGGCCACGTCGTCGCGCTTGCAGAGGTTGTCGGCGCGGCAGGTGTAGCCGTCGGGGCAGAGCTCGCTGCCGCCGAACTCGCACGCGAAGGCGCACTCGCGGTCGGGCGTCTTGTAGCAGCCGGCGAGGGCGCCGGCGGCGACGATCGAGGCGAAGGCGATGATGGCGAAGAGGTTGCGGGTCATCTCAGAACTCCCACCCGAGGACGACGCCGGCGCTCTCGCGGCCGACGCGGGGCGCGACGCGCGGTGACTTCGCGACGAAGCCCACGGGCTTCTCGCTGCCGCCGGCCTTGGCGTCGAGGATGAAGAAGGTGACGGCCGCCGCGGCGGTGACGCCCGCGCCGATGAACGCGTAGGTGGAGAGCTGGTCGAAGCGCTCGCCCTCGTCGACGAGGTCGGCGTACTGGCCCTGGATCTCCTCGTAGCGGAGCGGGCGGCCCTGCTGATCGCGGAAGTCGATGAGGGCCTCGATGTCCTCCTCGGAGCCCTCGGCGGACATGTAGAGGACGGCGCCGACGGCGACGAGGCCGATCGTGGCGCCGGTCGAGATCCACGCCGCGGAGCGCTTCCAGGTGGCGCCGCCGTCGTCGGTGAACGCCGGGCCGCCGGTGCCGAGGGCGCCGCCGCCGACGGTGTCGCCGGTGCCGGTGTCGCCGGTGCCGGTGTCCCCGCCGCCGGTGTCGCCGCCGCCGAAGTCGGGCTCGGTGCCGGTGCCGCCACCGGTGCCCGCGTCGGTGCCGCTACCGCCGCCCGCCGCGCCGCCGCCGTCACTGATGCCGAGCGTCGCCTTGCAGCCGGCGATCTTCTCCTCGGTCGCGCGGCGATACTCGTCGCTGGGGTTGCCTTCCTTCAGATAGCGCGCGAAGTACGTGAGCGCGACGTTGCACTTGCCGGCCTTCTCGTTGGCGACGCCGATCTTGAAGAACAAGATCGGGTCTTTCATGATGTCGTACGCGATGCCGTACTCGAGCGCCGCAGCGGCGTAGTTCCCGGCGGCCTCGGCGTCCATCGCCGCCTTGTAGTGCTGCTTGGCGAGCTCGACGTCGCTCGGCTGCGCGTGCGAAGACGAGGGAACGGCCAGCGCGAGCGCCAGCCCGGTCGCGACCCCCAGCGCGAATCGAGGCTTCATCGCGATATCGTACCGGAAAGCGGCGGTCCGGGCCAAGCGCGGGTGTGCTATAGACCCCGCGCCATGGCCAAGATCGACCTGGTCCGCAACATCGGCGTCGTCGCCCATATCGACGCGGGCAAGACCACGGTGTCGGAGCGCTTCCTCTTCCACTCGGGCAAGATCCACAAGGCGGGCGAGGTCCACGACGGCGAGACCCAGATGGACTGGATGGCCCAGGAGCGCGAGCGCGGCATCACCATCACCGCCGCCGCGACCACGTTCGAGTGGAAGAAGCACGAGATCCACCTCATCGACACGCCGGGGCACGTCGACTTCACGATCGAGGTCGAGCGCTCGCTGCGCGTGCTCGACGGCGCGGTCGTCGTGTTCTGCGCGGTCGGCGGCGTGCAGCCGCAGTCCGAGACGGTGTGGCACCAGGCCGACAAGTTCCACGTGCCCCGGCTCGCGTTCGTCAACAAGCTCGACCGCGTCGGCGCCTCGTTCGACAACGTCGTGACCGAGATCCGCGAGCGCCTCGGCGGCAACGCGGTGCCCATCCAGCTGCCGATCGGCAGCGAGGATGCGTTCGAGGGCGTGATCGACCTGATCGAGGAGCAGGCGCTCTACTTCACCGGCGACATCGTCGACACGCCCGACGTGCGCCCCATCCCCGAGGAGCTGGCGCCCGCCGTGGCCGAGGCGCGCGAGAAGCTCGTCGCCGCGATCGCCGACGTCGACGACGCCATCGCCGAGAAGTACCTCGAGGGCGTGGCGATCCCGCCGGCGGACCTCAAGGCGGCGCTGCGCAAGGCCGTCATCGCCGTGAAGATCATCCCGGTGCTCGGCGGCACGGCGCTGCGCAACAAGGGCATCCACCCGCTCCTCGACAGCGTGATCGAGCTACTGCCGGCGCCGTCGGACCTGCCGCCGGTCACCGGCGTCGATCCGCGCAACACCGAGGAGAAGCTCACGCGCGGGCCCAAGAACGCCGAGCCGTTCGCCGCGCTGGCGTTCAAGATCGCGATGGACGAGGGCCGCAAGGTCGTCTTCATGCGCGTCTTCTCGGGGATGGTCGAGGCCGGCGGCGAGCTGCTCAACACGCGCACCGGCAAGAAGGAGAAGGTCGCGCGCCTGTTCCGCATCCACGCCGACAAGCGCGAGCGCCTGGAGAAGGCGGTCGCTGGCGAGATCGTCGCGGCGGCGGGGCTCAAGGACGCGACGACCGGCGACACGCTGTGCGATCCCAGGTCGCCGATCCTGCTCGAGCGCATCGACACGTACGAGCCCGTCATCTCGCAGGCGATCGAGGCCGAGAACAACGCCGCCAAGGAGCGCCTCGACTTCGCGCTGGCCAAGATGGCCGACGAGGATCCGACCTTCCGCGTGAAGGAGGACCCCGACACCGGCCAGACCATCATCTGGGGCATGGGCGAGCTCCACCTCGAGGTGATCGTCGACCGCATGCGCCGCGAGTACGGCGTCCTGGCCAACGTCGGCAAGCCGCAGGTCGTCTACCGCGAGACCGTGCTCGGCGAGGCCGAGGGCCACGCCGTGTTCGAGCGCGAGATGAAGGAGCAGAAGATCTTCGGCGAGGCGCGCTGCCTGGTGCGCTCGCTGGCCCGCGGCTCGGGCGTGAAGTTCCTGAAGAAGCTCGCCGGGGGCCTGGTGGTGCCGGATCCGGTCGTCGAGGCCGCGATGCAGGGCCTGCGCGACGCGGCGTCGTCGGGCGCCGACGGTTTCCCGCTCGAGGACGTCGAGGTGACGCTGCTCGCGGTGGGGACGGCCGAGGGGGCCGACGCGATCATCGGCGCGCGCGCCGCGGCGGCCGAGTCGTTCCGCCGCGCCGTGAAGGACGCGAACCCGCAGCGCCTCGAGCCGATCATGAGCGTCGAGGTGACGACCGACGACGACTTCCTGGGCGCGATCATCGGCGACCTCAACCAGCGCCGCGGCCAGATCCAGGACGTCGCGACGCGCGGGCCGAAGCGCGTGGTGACCGCGCTGGTGGCGCTGCGCAACATGTTCGGCTACTCGACGCGCATGCGCTCGCTGAGCGAGGGGCGCGCGACGTTCATGATGAAGTTCCACGCCTACGATACGCTTGCCGCGGCGTAGGGGGGCCAGATCAGAAGAGCTTGGCGAGGAGCTCGGCGCCGACGCCGGTCGTGACCATGCGCTCGCGGCGGTCGGAGAGGAGCGCGCCGAGCCAGGTGAGCGCGCCGCCGTCGCCAAGGGCGAAGTCGCGGCCGTCGGCGTGACGGACGTGGAGCTGGAGGCAGGGGCCGGCGTAGTAGCCGAGGCCCTGGATGCGGGCGAGGTCGACGGCGACGGGCACGTGTGGGTGCGACGCGGCGAGGGGGCGGGCGAGCTCGTCGACGAGCGCGGCGGCGAGCGTATGCGCCGAGCGGGGGAGGGCGAGGGCGGCGACGGTGGCGACGAGGTCGGCGGCGGGGACGGCGCGGGGGAGGTCGAGGCCGGCGGCGGCGAGCGCGTCTGCGGTGGAGCTTGGCTTGTGGGCGACGGCGTGGCGCGAGAGGGCGTCGGGGTCGCCGCCGCGCGCGGTGATCGCGATGCGGGTGAGGCGTGTGTCGGCGAAGACGACGCGGAAGCTGCCGGGGGCCACGCGGAAGCCGCGCGCGGGCAGCGCGGCGAAGAGGTCGGCCCACGTGCCCACGTGGGCGGCGAGGAGCGCGCGATCGAGCGCGTCGTCGTCGGCTGCGCGGGAGCTGCGCTGGTAGCTGCCGAGCGCGGCGAGCTGGAAGTGCGGGGTGAAGCCGGGCACGTCGAGCGGCTGCATGCGGAGGACGCGCTGCGACGCGACGAGGTGGATCGGTGCGTGCGTGCCCGCGCGGCGGCGGTGTTTCGCCTCGAGGGCGAGCCCGGCCGTCGGATCGGCGGCGACCTCGCCGAGGCGCAGGGTCGCGAGCGCGTGGTTGGGCTCGATGCCGGCGCAGGCGGCGGCGCCGAGCGGCGAGACGGGCGAGAGCGCGACGGCGTCGTGGGCGGACGCGGCGTCGAAGAGCGCGGCGTCGAAGGCGTGCAGGCGGCGGGCGTCGGCGGCGCTGGCGCGGGTCATGGGCTGGCGCTCGCTCGCGGCGCCGAGGTCGCGGAACGTGCGGCCGCGCGCGCGCGTGCGGTGGGCGTGGAGGAGCAGCGTGGTCAGGTCGTTGCCCGCGATCGAGGCGAGCACCTCGTCGAGCGGCTGGCCGGCGTGCGCGGCGGCCGCGCGCTCGGCGGCGTGGCGGGCCAGCTCGGCGGTGCGGTCGGTCACCCGCGCAGCTTCGCACGCGCGTGCGGGTCTCGCGCGGGAGCCTGACAGGCTCCTTACCGCGGGAGAAAGGGCGTGCGGGTACGATCGCGCGATGGGACGGGACCTGCGAGCGGCTTCGATCACGATCGTGTCGCTCGCGGCGTGCAGCGCGCTCGAGAGCGTCGAGCCGACGACGGCACCGCACGGCGCCGCGTCCCCGCCCGGGGCACCGGCGCTCAACGCACGTGTACTCGAGCTGATCGCGACGTACCCCGACGGCGGCTTCGGCGGCTACCGCTGGCCGGCGCGCCGGGGCACGTCGGGCACCACGCGCGACCTCGCCGTCGGCGACGACGTCGTCGCCACCGGCGGCGACGGCAACCACTGCGTCGGCGTCACCCTCGAGGTGTTCTGGCGTGCGCTCGACGAATGTCCCGGCGGCATCGCCGCCGCCCTCGACGCCCGGCGGGCGCGCGCCTTCAAGCGCACGTGGTACGTGCCGGTCGATCGCGGCGCCGGCTCGGCCGAGGCGTTGCCCGCGTTCGACCTGGGCGAGCGCGTCGCGGCGCTCGACGATGCGCGGCCGGGCGACTTCATGCAGGCCTGGCGCGCCGACGGGCTCGGCCACTCGATGGTGTTCCTCGGCTGGCAGCGCGACGAGCGCGGCGTCATCGTCGGCGTCGACTACTGGTCGAGCCAGCCGTGGACCGACGGCCTCGGTCGCGCCAGCACGACCATCGGGATCGACGACGCGTCGTTCGACCCCGCGCAGGTGTACCTGGCGCGCGCGCGGTGTCCTACAGTCGCGCGGTGAGCGACGCCGACGACAAGCTGCGCCTCTATCGTGAGAAGCGCGACTTCGGTCGCACGGCCGAGCCGAGCGGCGGCGCGCCGACCGAGACCGGCGACGCCTTCGTCATCCAGAAGCACGCCGCGCGCCGCCTGCACTACGATCTCCGCCTCGAGCTCGACGGCGTGATGCTCTCCTGGGCGATCCCCAAGGGCCCGAGCCTCGACACCAAGCAGCGCCGCCTGGCCGTGCGCACCGAGGACCACCCGCTCGACTACGCCGGCTTCGAGGGTGTCATCCCGAAGGGCGAGTACGGCGGCGGCGCGATGATCGTGTGGGATCGCGGGCGCTGGCGCACCGAGGGAGATGCGCGCGCCCAGCTCGACGAGGGCCACCTCCGGTTCACGCTCGAGGGCGAGAAGGTGCACGGTCGCTGGCACCTGCTCCGCACCAAGGGCTTCGACGACGCCGACGGCAACGGCAAGGGCGAGAGCTGGCTCTTCTTCAAGGGCAAGGACGAGCACGTCGATCCGTCGCGTGACCTCGTCACCGAGCGCCCGGAGAGCATCGTGTCCGGCAAGACGATCGAGGACCTCCAGGCCGGCCGCTGACCGCGCGGGTCTACCGCCGCAGCCTGCGCGCCGTGCTGGCGCCCCCGCGAACGGCGAGCAGGAGCAGGATGAGCCCGTGGGTGATGGAGCCGGCGACCCGGCCTGGCGCGTCGACGGGGACGGTCAGGAGGAAGATGAGCGTGATGATGGCGACGACGAGTTTCTGGAGAGTGCTCCGAACCACGCCTCCACGGTGTCCAGTGGCGATCCGCATCGCCGTGAGCAACGCGATCGCGAGGGCGGGTATCCCTCCATGGAGATCGCTCACGCGGATGGGTTCCTCGCATTCGCAGACGTAGCGCTCGGACGTGACGAGCAGCGGCAGGACGCTCGTCACGAACGCGGCGAGGCCGGTGAGCACGATGCCGTAGTCGACGAATCGCGCGCGCGAGGCCGGGACGCTTCCCTCCCCGCGTGGGCGCCGGCTTCATCTCGAGCGCGAGCTGCGAACCGACTCCCTTCCCCCGACGACGCGACATGATTATGTTCGCATAGTGCGCGAATGCACGATTGTCAAGCGGCGACGTCCGTGAGCGAGAGGGAGAAGTCGAGGGCGAGCGAGAGGGAGAAGGCGAGGGGACAAGGGGACAAGGGGACA
>DDTA01000088.1:18986-19216 GCA_002344285.1 Myxococcales bacterium UBA2376 | reverse complement strand
AGAGACGACAACCACCCGAGGTCTCTAGTCATGGAACACGGTTTTATCGATGTAATGCTCGAGGCGAGCATCCTCGTCCAGATCACGATGGGCGTGATGGTGCTGATGTCGATCTACACGCTCTACCGTGCGATCGAGCGCGTGATCACGTACAGCGCCGCCTCGGACCAGACCGTGTCCTTCGTGCTCGGCCTCCGCGGGCACCTCAAGGCGCACCGCTTCGAGGACGC
>DDTA01000088.1:0-18836 GCA_002344285.1 Myxococcales bacterium UBA2376 | reverse complement strand
CTTCGGCACGGTCATCGGCATCATCAACGCGTTCGCCCTCCTCAAGGGCAACGCGACGATCGAGATCATCGGCCCGGCGATCGCCGAGGCGCTCTACGCGACCGCGTTCGGTCTCGTCGTCGCCATCATCGCGGCCATCGCCTTCAACTACTGCACGAGCCGCGTCGAGGAGATGACCGTCGACATGAACGACATCGCCTCCGAGTTCCTCGACGTCTGCCTGCGCGAAGGCCGGGGTTAGCCCGTGAGCGGCCCTGCCAAGCGGGGCGGAGTCCGGCACGTCAAGAAGCTCGCGCTCGACCCGCCCAAGAATGACATCAACGTCACTCCGCTGGTCGACGTCTGCCTCGTGCTGCTCATCATCTTCATGGTGATCACGCCGATGATGTCGCGCGGCAAGGAAGTGAAGCTCCCGAAGACGGAGTTCCACTACAACCGCAAGGACAAGATGCAGCCGGTCATCGCGATCGATCGTGACGGCGTCCTCTGGTACGAGAAGATCAAGCTCGGCGAGGTGTCCCCGAACACGCTCAAGCAGATGAGCGACTCGATCAAGCGCGGCTGGGACAAGGTGAAGGACGTCGAGAACCAGAACCGCGTGTACCTCAAGGCCGACGACAGCCTGCCGTACTCCAAGGTCTACCCCGTGCTCATGGCCATCAACGAGATGGGCGTGCAGTCGATCGACCTCGGCACCAACGAGCGGGAGGGCAAGTAGCCATGGGCATGTCAGTCGGTGGCAAGGGCGGGGTGAAGACCGACATCAACGTCACGCCGCTCATCGACGTGGTGCTGGTGCTCCTCATCATCTTCCTCGTCACGATGCCGATCATGATGCGGACGATCACGCTCGAGGTGCCGCGCAAGATCGAGGACTTCGAGGACCCGATGGCGGCGTCCAAGCAGATCTCGGTCGTCATGCGGGCCGATCTCTCGATCGTCATCAACGACGGGGCCAAGGACACGGAGATCCCGGGCACCGATCTCGCCAAGACCCTGCGGCCGATCCTCGCCGAGAAGAAGACCGACAAGATCGTCTTCGTCGACTTCGAGGATCCGGTCCCCTGGCGCGAGGTGGTGGTCGTGATGGACACGATCCGCAGCCTCGCGGGCGAGGCGGCCAAGCAGCAGGACCCGAACTCCTCGTCGGACCCGAACCCCATCAAGGTCGCGCTGAAGATGAAGGAAGACAAGCCGACTCAGTGAGCTGAGTCAGATCCGGATCCCGTGCCCGTGCCCGTGCCCGATCCGGAACCACCAGAGGAGCCGCATCTTCGTGATGCGGCTCTTCTGCTTCTGCGGCTCTTTCGGGCACGGGCACGGGCACGGGCACGGGCACGGGGCGCGCTGCGCGCGCTGGGACACGCGACTTGAGGTGTCGCGTGGGCTGCGACCCGAGGGCCAGTCACACGCGGTGAGAGAACCCGGGCTTCCTCGGGCCGTCAGGCGGGTGATACAGCCGGGGTGATAGAGGCTCGTCCCCCGGTCCTGGCAACCCGATGTGGGGAACCCTGCTCGGATGTGCTTGACACACGGTGAGTCCCTTCAGTAAGAACCAACGGTTTTTGTAGCGGTTGCGCTCACTTCGAGTACGCCGCGTCGGGGCAACTTTCCAGAGCTTTGCGACGGAGCAGATAAATCATGGCAAACCTCAACTGGGCGACGTTCGCTTGTGGCTTCACCGCGCTGACCGCGGTGGTCGCCTGCGACACGCCGGAGACGGCGACTGGTCTTCACCCCGAGGGTCCTCCGATGATCCAGCAGGTGGTGATGAAGGAGCAGACGGTCAATCAGGCGACCGGCTCGCTCACCATCGCGTCGATCCTCGCGTTCGGCACGCACGAGCGCGTGCCCGAGGCTCGGACCAAGCCCAACACCCAGGAAGGCTCGCCCGACGACCAGGTCTTCCGCGTCGTCTTCGACGAGCTCCTCGTGGGCAACTCGCTCGAGGAGATCGCCTGCCGCACGCGCTTGCTGTCCGAGACCGAGTCGTGTGTCGTCCCCGGCGGCTTCTCCCGCGTTCCGCTCGGCGCGACGCCCGATGACATCGCCGACTGCTCCGCCGCCGACGATCTCCTCGACGAGCTCTGCAACGGCACCCACGCGGTGTGCCTCGAGGACGGCCGTCCGTGCGGCGTGCTCGACGAGGACGAGAACGGCTCCGCCGACAACACGCGCATGATCGCGGGCCAGGTCCGCATCGTCTGCGGTGGCACCGACGTGCCGCTCAACCTCGAGCAGTCGTACTGGCAGCCCGCCGGTAACCAGCTGGTCCCCGCCGGCGGCACGCCGGAGGGCTCGCTCGGCCCCGCGCTGATCCTCCGCCCCGTCAACGACGGTCGCATGCCGACCAACAGCGACTGCGAGCTGGTGTTCGCCCCCGACGTCACCGACAAGCACGGCAACGCGCCGTGCGCGCCGCCGGGCGGCGACATCACCCAGGACTGCACCCCGGGTGACGTCAGCGCCTTCTCGTTCAAGACCCAGCGCCTGCGGTTCTCCTCCTCGTTGCCGGATCCGGGCCAGACCGGCGTGAGCCGGGCGCCGGCCTCCGCCTCGATCTTCTTCAACGCGCCCATCGATCCGGCCAGCGCGACGGTGGCGGGCAACGTCACCATCACCCCGGCGCTGCCCAACGTCGAGGTGACCGTCTCCGCCAACGCGAAGAGCATCACGATCCGCTCGTGCGTCGACGCGCCCCCGGCGGCGTGCACCCCCGGCACGTTCGCCGCGGCCACGGAGTACACCATCACCGTTTCCAATCTCACCGACACGTTCGGCAAGCCCATGCCGCAGGCCGAGACGCTGACGTTCACCACGGCGAACTGAGGAGCACCACCATGACCATCAAGCGAACCCCCAAGCTGCTCCTCTCCGCGGTTCTCGGTACCGGCTCGTTGTTCGGCCTCGCGCTGACCGCGCCGCCGGCCCAGGCCCAGGGCACCACCGGCGCGATCCAGGGCGTCGTCACCGACACGTCCAGCGGTGATGCGCTCGCCGGCGTCACCGTGGTCGTCACCTCGGGTAGCGTCTCGCAGACCGCGATCACCGAGGAGGACGGTAGCTACCGCATCACCGGCCTCACGCCGGGTGACTACCTGGTGACGTTCTTCTTCGGCGACACGACGATCGAGCGCAAGAACATCAACGTCGGCGTCGACAAGACCACCCCGGTCTTCCAGAAGATCAACACCCAGGCCGCCGTCCAGGAGACGATCGTCATCGAGGACAAGCCCCCCGCGATCGACCCGACGTCGACGACGCAGGGCATCACGATCGATCAGGAGTACACCAGGAACATCCCGGTGCCGGGCCGCACCTTCGAGTCGACCCTCGGCGCCGCCGCCGGCTCGCAGGGCGACGGCCTGGGCGTCGCGTTCTCCGGCTCGACCTCGCTCGAGAACCAGTACTACGTCGACGGCGTCAACACGACCGGTCTGCGTTACGGCACCTCCGGCTCCCCGGTGATCAACAACTTCATCGAGGAGATCGAGGTCATCACCGGCGGCTACAACGCCGAGTACGGCCGCGCCACCGGCGCCGTGGTCAACGTCGCGACGATCACCGGCGACAACACCCTGAAGGGTGAGGTCTTCTTCACCGGCCGCCCCGGCGTGCTCGTCGCCGAGCGGGAGTTCACGCCGTTCGAGGGTGCGTCGATCGACACGATCGGCAACCTCGACTACTCGATCGACGGCGGGTTCGTGCTCTCCGGCCCGATCGTCAAGGACAAGCTCTGGTTCGCGGTGGGCATCGCGCCGCAGTACTCCCGCACCAAGATCACGCGCACCACGAAGCGCCGCATGGACTGCCAGCAGCTGCTGCCGTCCGGCGCGCTGTCACCGTGCGACCCCGACTTCGACAACCCGAGCACGCCCGAGGTCGAGGGTTACGCCGACGGCACGGCCGACGTGGATCCCGACACCGGCTTCACGCTGTTCGAGACCCTCGGACGCCGGAACCTGTACGTCGACGGCGGCGGCATCAACGTGCTCGGCAAGCTCAACTACGCGCTCCGCCCCGAGCACCAGGGGCAGGTGAGCGTGTTCGCGCTACCTGGCCGGAGCAACGGCAAGGAGACCTACGGTCTGCCGCAGGCGGGTGACTACACGCTGTCCGGGATCACCGCCGACGTCGCCGCGAAGTGGACCTCGAAGTTCAACGACAACAAGACCGAGGTCGAGACCGTCATCGGCTGGCACCACGACAGCACCAAGCTGACGCCGAAGTTCTCGCAGGCCGGGATCACGCCGTACGAGCAGCTCGTCTTCGGCAACCTCGGCACCTGGTCGGGCCTGGGTTACGAGGACGCCGCGACCGCGAACGGTTGTATCGACAACGCCGGCGGTGACCCTTATCCGCTCATCGAGAACTGCCCCGACCTCGTCGGCCACGGCTATCAGGTCGGCGGTATCGGCGTCATCCTCGACGACGCGGACAACCGCTACTCCGCGAAGCTCTCCGTCACCCAGCGGGTGAAGGCCGTCGGTAACCACGAGATCAAGGCCGGTGTGGACGTCGACGACAACCGCCTGACCGAGCCGCGCACCTACACCGGCGGTGTCTACTATCTGAACCTCCAGGATCGCGGGACCATCCTGGGCAACCGCTTCATCCAGGTCGCCCCGGTTGGCACCACCGATCCCAAGTTCGACGAGATCTGCCGTCATACGCCGTCGGGCGCCATGCAGCCGGTCGATCAGCCGTGCCGCTACATCGGTCAGTCGGGCGAAGGCTCGATGGTCGAGGGCCAGACGCTCAACTGGTCCGTGTTCCTCCGCGACTCGTGGCAGATCCGTCCGAACCTCACCGTCAACGCCGGTCTCCGCTACGAGGAGCAGCGCCTCCGCTACGCCGAGTACCTGCGTGACGACGTCGACGTGAACACCAACCAGCCGTTCGGCAAGAACGCGATGACCATGACCAACATGTGGGCACCGCGCGTCGGCGTTCTCTACGACTGGACGAAGGAAGGTCGCTCGAAGATCTACGGCCACTGGGGCCGCTTCTACGAGTCGATCCCGATGGACATCAACTCGCGCTCGTTCGCCGGCGAGGTCTTCCTCCGCCAGACCTTCGACGCGGGCCGGTGCGGCGAGGCGCCGCCGGGATACGGCGGTCCGAGTGGCAACGGCTGCAACCCCGACGACGCCGCCAACGACATCATCGGCATCAACGGCACGCTGGTCGCGCCGGGGATCAAGCCGCAGTACATGGACGAGCGGATCCTGGGTGTCGAGTACGAGCTCGCCGAGGATCTGAAGATCGGCATCGCGTACCAGAATCGTGAGCTCGGTCGCGTGATCGAGGACGTCTCGACCGATGGCGCGGCGACGTACATCATCGCCAACCCGGGCGAGTGGGACGAGTCCGAGGAGGCCGACCTCATGGCCCGCATCGAGGCGGAGGACGACCCCGGGCAGCGCGCGCGGCTCGAGAACCTGTTGCGCCAGTACCGCGGGATCCGTCAGTTCGACCCGCCGTCGCGTAACTATCACGCGCTGCAGTTCACGCTCACGCGCCGCTTCTCGAAGGCGCTCTACATGCAGGGCAGCTACACGTACTCGAAGACGAAGGGTAACTTCCCGGGCCTCATCTCGTATGACAACGGTCAGGTCGACCCGAACATCTCGTCGCAGTACGACCTCATCGAGCTGACCTCGAACCGGTACGGCTCGCTGCCCCAGGACCGGCCGCACTACATCAAGCTCGACGGTTACTACCAGTTCGACCTCAAGCAGGCCGGGCAGCTCACCACCGGCACGCGTATCCGCGCGCTGTCGGGCACGCCGCGTCAGGCGCTCGCGGCCCACTGGCTCTACGGCTTCAACGAGTCGTTCCTCCTGCCGCGCGGCACCGTGGGGCGCACGCAGTTCGAGACCGGCCTCGACATCCACGTCGGCTACGCGCGCAAGCTGAAGTCGAACATGGAGCTCGAGGTGTTCTCGGACATCATCAACGTGTTCAACGACCAGGGCGTGGCCGGCGTCTCCAACGCCTTCACCGTGTCGAACTCGAACCCCATCATCGGCGGCTCGTACGAGGATCTCATCTGGGCCAAGGCCAACGGCAACACGGGCGGCGAGACCGCTGAGCCGATCCGGCGCAACCCCAACTACGGCAACACCACGTCGCGCTACTCGCCCCTGACGGTGCAGCTGGGGGCTCGGCTGTCGTTCTGAGGTGCTAGAACCTGGGGCGACATGGGCGCCCCTCTGAATCCAGAGCAACGGGCCGCCGTCGAGCACGGAGACGGCCCGTTGCTCGTTCTGGCGGGCGCGGGGACCGGCAAGACCCGGGTGCTGGTGCACCGCATCGCGGATCTGGTGGGCCGCGGCGTGGCGCCCTGGGAGATCCTGGCGGTCACGTTCACCAACAAGGCGGCCGGCGAGATGCGCCACCGCCTGTTCGAGCTGCTCGGCGACCGGGTCAAGCCGATGTGGATCGGCACGTTCCACTCGACCTGCGCGCGCATCCTGCGGCGCTACGGCGAGATGATCGGGCTCTCGCCCGACTTCCTCATCTTCGACGACGACGACCAGCAGAAGACGATCAAGGCGCTGCTCAAGGCCCACAACCTGGCCGACGAGGTGTCGCCGCGGTCGATCTCGTCACGCCTCGACTTCGCCAAGAACCGCGGGCTCGACCCGGCCGCCATCCAGACCGGGCTGCCACTCGACGACGTCATGAAGGTGATCGGGCCGGCCTACGCGGCCCAGCTGGCGCGCGAGAAGGCGCTCGACTTCGGCGACCTGATCGTGAAGGTGCTCGAGCTGTGCCGGCACCCGGAGGCGGGCGCGCACCTCAGGACCCGCTTCCGGCACGTGCTCGTCGACGAGTTCCAGGACACCAACCTGGTGCAGTACGAGCTGGTGGCGGCGCTCAGCGAGGCGACCCGCAACCTGACCGTGGTCGGCGACGACGATCAGTCGATCTACGCGTGGCGCGGCGCGGAGCCGCGCAACCTGCTCGACTTCGACCGCGACTTCCCCGACGTGCGCGAGATCAAGCTCGAGCAGAACTACCGCTCGACCAGCGTGATCCTCGAGGCCGCCAACGCCGTCATCGCGCAGAACCACGACCGCCGCGGCAAGGCGCTGTGGACCGAGCACGGCGGCGGGGACGGCATCGACTACCACGCGGCGGGGGACGATCGCGGCGAGGCCGACTGGGTCGCGCGCACGCTGCGCGGGCTGGTGGACGACGGCGCCTGCTCGCCCGGCGACGCCTGCATCCTCTACCGCACCAACGCGCAGAGCCGCGAGCTCGAGACCCAGCTCCGGCGCTACCGGTTCGAGCCACGCATCGTCGGCGGCCAGGCCTTCTTCGAGCGCAAGGAGGTCAAGGACGTCATCGGCTACCTGCGGCTGCTCGCCAACGCGGACGCCGACAGCGCGTTCGAGCGCGTGGTCAACGTGCCCCCGCGCGGGATCGGCGAGGCGTCGGTCGACAAGCTGCGCCAGTACGCGGTGGCGCGCGGCGAGGGGCTCCTGACCGCGGCGCGCGATGTGGCCCGCGGCGGCGGTTCGCTGACCGCGGCGGCGCGCAAGAAGCTGGCGCAGTTCGTCGAGCTGATCGACGGGCTGGTGGCGGTGCAGGCGGGTGGCGCGTCGCTCGCCGAGTTGACCATCCAGGTGGTCGAGCGGAGCGGGTACCGCGCGTGGCTCGACGACGAGGACGACGGCGACGACCGCATGCGCAACCTGGCCGAGCTGGTCAACGTCGCGTCCGACTACGAGGAGGAGCAGGGCGAGGACGGGACCCTCGCGGAGCTGCTCGAGCGCATCGCCTTGACCGGCGCGGCCGACGACAAGGACGGCCGCGGCGAGACGATCACGCTCATGACCATCCACATGGCCAAGGGGCTCGAGTTCGACGTCGTGTTCCTGTGCGGCATGGAGGACGGCCTCTTTCCGTCGCTGCGGCCGCGCGATGGGGTCGACGAGGACGCCGCGCTCGAGGAGGAGCGCCGGCTCGCGTACGTCGCCCTCACCCGCGCGCGCAAGAAGCTGTACCTGTCGAGCGCGCGCGTCCGGCGCGTCTGGGGCGACGTCAAGCAGCAGGTGCCGTCCCGCTTCCTGGACGACGTGCCCGCGGCGTGCTTCACCGTGCCGCCGTCGGCGATGCGGCGGACGCCGTCCTTCGGGTTCGGCGGGCCGCCGGCCATGGCGCCGAGGCCGCCGCGGGTGCGCCGTCCGCCACGTGACGAGCTCGACCAGCGGTCGTGGGACGGTGACGAGGTCCCGGCGGTCGACGTCCACGCCGACCTCTCGTACGACGCCGACGGCGTCGACGTGGATCCGTTCTCCCCGGGGGCGACCGTGCGCCACGCCGCGTTCGGTGCGGGCAAGGTGGTCGCGTCGCGTGGCGCGGGCTTCCAGCGCCGGGTCGTGGTGCAGTTCTCCTCGGTGGGCGAGAAGACGGTCGACGCGCGCTGGCTCCAGCCCGTGAGCTGACCCTCGCGCCGCGGCACCAGGCGACACGACGCGCGTTCGCGCACATCGCGGCGGCGCGAGAATCGAGGCTTGCGTGGGCTCGGCGGGGGCATGCGGCTTGCTTACCTTCTCCCATCGGAGCCCGTCATGCGTGCGCCGCCCTACGACCTGCCGGTCGCGACCCTGGTGATCTCGCTGGTGGCGGGCAAGGCGGGGCGCGCGAACGAGCTGCGGCTGCACGGCCATCCGGCGTGGGTGGCGGCGAGCGACGCCGATCTGACGTGGCTCTACGACCATGCGCACGTGCGCCCCGCGTATGCCCTGGTCGATCTGTCGACGTGGATGACGGATCGCCCGCTGGCGAGGCTGGTCGCGGCGGCGGCGCTGGCGCGACGGGCGAACCTCCCGCTCGTGCTGGTGGGCGCGAAGGCGTACGAGGTGCCCGTCTTCGAGGGCGTGGTCGCGAACCTGCCGAGCGGCAGCGGCGTCCGGGAGATCGTGGGCGCGATGCGGCGGGCCGCCCCGGCGTAGCCTCCGTCTCCGCGCGTCAGTTGACGTGCATGTGCTCGGCGTGGTGCTTGATGGTCCGGAGCTGCTTCCGTTCCATGAACGCGTGCACGCCCGCGAGGAGCGGGACGAGCAGCGCCATGCGCGGGCTCGACGCGTACGCGGCGCGGTAGCGCGTGACCAGGCGGGTCTTGTCCGCGCCGACCGGCTCGAGGATGAAGGCCCACGTGCCTCTCCAGCTCGGGGTCAGGCTCTCGAGCACGAGCGCACGCTCGGGGATGATCCGCAGCACCTTGAAGCCCTCCTTGCCGGTCGGGCGCGCCGGCAGGACGTCCCCGGGCTCGAGGTGCTGCAAGGCCGGGATGATCCGGTCGGCGCTGCGCTTGCCGCCGTTGTCGAGGACGTCCCAGCTGTACCAGCCGGCGCGCTGGCCGCCCATCTGGAGGAGCCACGGCCACACGTCCGCTGGCGGCGCGTCGATCGTGATCGCATGCGTCATCGTCGCGGCCGCGTCCCCGGCGAGGATGTCGTCGCCCTCCACGCGCCACCGGCGCTCGGCGTCGGCCCGGAGCGGCGGCAGCATGGCGCGCCGGATGAGCAGGATGCCCGGGGAGAGCAGCGACCAGTAGCGGCGGAACTTCCGGCGCGCCGACGCGTCGGTGGCGACCGCGCGGGTCTCGGTGCGGAAGATCGAACCGCCGTCAGGCACGGGGTCGACCCGGAGCGTGAACGCGATCTTCACGTGACCCGGCTCGGCGAAGGTGGCGAACTGCTCGGGCGGCAGCGCGCGGAACACGGGATCGGGCTCCCACGGCCGGGTGACCCCGCCCATGACGAGCTCTCGCCCCGGGTGCTCCGCGAGCACGCCCCAGCCGAGCGCCTGCATGTCCTCGACGAAGCCGCGCGAGCTCGACGCTCCCGGCGTTCCGCGCAAGAAGAGCTCTCGCGCCCGGAAGACCGCGCGAACGATGCGCGAGCGGTCCAGCTTCATCTCCAGCGCGGCGGCGAAGGTCACGTCGGGCGGCGCGGCGACGGCGACGTGATGGCGATCGCACACGTCGTGGTCGTGCATGAGCTGGTCGAGCAGCTCGTCCCGGGCGGCGCCGCGCGCCCGGCGAGGATGCCCGTAGCGGAGCCACGTGACGGCGGCGTACGAACCGTACGAGGCGAGCGCGATGCCCGCGCCCGCGGTGAGCCACTTGACGATGCGCTTCATGGCGGCCTCCATTCGAGCCCGCAAGTCCAGCATCACCCGTGCCAGGTCGTGGGGGAGCTACTCGGGCATCGGCTCGGGCACGAGGTTCAGCTCGACCAGCGCGCGGTCGCGCCACACGGCGAGCTTCACGGGCTTGCCGGCGGGCGCGTTGGAGATGAGGACGGGCAGGGACCGGTGATCGACGGGACGGTCGTTCCACGTCTGGACCACGTCGCCTGCGCGCACGCCGGCGCGCGCGGCCGGGGAGTCGGGCTCGGTGCGGGTGACGAGCGCGCCCGCGATCTTCGGCAGCCCGAGCTGCGTCGCGATCTCGCGCGTCACCGGGCGTCCCCACAGGCCGGCCCACGAGCGCTGCACGCGGCCGTACTGCCGGAGCTGCGGCAGCGCGTCGCGCACGCGGTTCGACGGGATGACGAACGCGAGCTCGCCGGGGCGATCGCTGGTCGCCACCGCGACCCCGATCACCTCGCCGGCGGTCGAGACCACCGGGCCTCCCGAGTTGCCGCGGTGGATGCGCGCGTCGACCTGCAGGTAGCTGCGGAAGCCGAGCGCCGTGCCCGCGATCATCGAGCCGGCGGCGTCGCGGCCGGTGGCCGAGACGATGCCGGCCGACGCCGTGACCTCGTCGCCGAACGGGTTGCCGAGCGCGACGACCCACTCGCCGACCTCGACCTCGTCGGAGTCGCCCAGGTGCAAGGTCGGCAGCCGCGGCACCTCGACGGCGAGGAGCGCGAGATCGAGCCGCGCGTCGCGCCCGACGACACGCGCCGGGTGCTCGCTGCCGTCGACGAGCACGATCGAGAGCCGGTCGACGTCGGCGATGACGTGATCGTTGGTGAGCACGTGGGTCCCGCCGCTCTCGACGAGGAAGCCGGTGCCGAGCGCAACGTCGCTCGACGCCGGCGGCGCGCCCGGGAACATCGCGGCCGGGCCGCTCTTCACCGGCGTCGCCGCATGGATCGAGACCACCGCGCCGCGCGCGTCGCGCACCAGCTCGATGAACGATCCGGGCGCGGCGGGGTAGAGCAGGCGCGCCGGGCGTCCGGCGTCGTCGGCGATCGGCGCCGTGCCCGGGGCCGCATCGGGCTCGTCGGGCCGCGCGCGGCAGCCGGCGGCCGCGAGGGCGGCGTGCGCGCCGAGCGCGAGGCCGAGCGCGGCGGCGAGGCCCGGACGAGCGCGCATCGTGATCAGGACTTCTTCCGCAGCGCCGCGGTCGCGTCGACGAACGCCACCCGCAGGTCGTAGATGAGACTCTGCAGCAGCTTGCTCTCGGCGTCGTCGAGGTTGCCGCGGGTCTTCTCCTCGAGCATCCCGAGGACGTCGATGAGGTAGCGTGCGGTCTCGAGGTCGGGCTCCTGCGTCTCGCCCGACGGCGCCGGCACCTTGCCCAGCGCCACGTGGGCCGAGGACGCCAGCGAGAGGACGTGGGTGGCGAAGTCGACGGGGTGGAGCGCCTGCGAGGCCTCCTCCTTGGGGTCCGGGTCGGACATGACGGAGAGGTTACACCGCCCGGGTTTCGCCGGGTGCACGGGTCCGGGATCCGTGACATCGTCGTGGCTACATGGACACGCTGGTCGATCCTGCGCCGCCCGTCGCCGCGCCTCCTGCTGCTTCCGGCGCTGGTTCCGGGTCCGCCGCCGACCCCGCCGGTCCCGCCGTCCTGGACGGCGCGCTCCGCGAGCTCGCCGCGATGGTCGAGCGCGAGAGCGAGTTCGTCGACCTGGTGACCTCCGAGGTCGGCAAGGTGGTCATCGGCCAGACCGAGATGATCGAGCGCATCCTGATCGGGCTCCTGGCCAGCGGCCATTGCCTCATCGAGGGTGTCCCCGGCCTGGCCAAGACGCTCACCGTGAAGACGCTGGCGCAGACGATCAACTCGTCGTTCATGCGCATCCAGTTCACGCCCGATCTCCTGCCCGCCGACATCACCGGCACGACGATCTACAACATGCAGACGGCGACCTTCACCCAGAAGAAGGGCCCGCTGTTCGCCAACCTGGTGCTCGCCGACGAGATCAACCGCNNAAGGTGCAGTCGGCGCTGCTCGAGGCGATGCAGGAGCGCCAGGTCACGATCGGCGACTCGACGCACCGCCTGCCCGATCCGTTCCTCGTCCTCGCCACCCAGAACCCGATCGAGCAGGAGGGCACGTTCCCCTTGCCCGAGGCCCAGCTCGATCGCTTCATGCTGCTCATCAAGGTCACGTACCCGACCGCGACCGAGGAGCGCGCCATGCTCGACCGCATGAGCTCGCCGGAGGTGCCGGTCGCGCGCGAGGTCTGCACCGTCGACCACATCAAGGCCGCGCGCCGCGTGGTCGGCCACGTCTACATCGACGACAAGGTCCGCGACTACATCGTGCACGTGGTCCACGCGACGCGCGATCCGCGCGCGTACGGCCTGCACGAGCTGGCGCCGCTGGTCGAGTACGGGGCCTCGCCGCGCGCGACCCTGTGCCTCGCGATCGCCGCCCGCGCGCACGCCTTCCTGCGCCACCGGCCGTACGTCACGCCCGACGACATCAAGGCGATCTCGCACGACGTCCTCCGCCACCGCGTCGTCGTCACGTACGAGGCCGAGGCCGAGGAGATCACGTCGGAGGACGTCATCCGCCGGGTCTTCGAGCACATCCCGGTGCCCTGACCCCGTGCCCGTGCCCGGATAGCCATGCCCATCGCCGCCAGCGAGCTCTTCCGAAAGGCGAAGAAGATCGAGATCGTCGCGCGCCGGCTCGTCGACGAGAAGCTGGCGGGGCAGTACCACTCGGTGTTCAAGGGCCGCGGCCTCATCTTCAGCGACGTGCGCCAGTACTACCCGGGCGACGACGTGCGCTCGATCGACTGGAACGTCTCGGCGCGCATGAACGTCGCCCACGTCAAGCAGTTCGTCGAGGAGCGTGATCGCACGGTCAACCTCGTCATCGACATGAGCGCGTCGATGTTCTTCGGCACGGTGTCGGCGTCGAAGCGGCAGATCGCGGCCGAGCTGGCCGCGGTCGTCGCGTTCTCGGCGATCAAGAACAACGATCGCGTCGGGCTCTATCTGCTCACCGACAAGGTCGAGCGCTACGTCCCGCCCAAGAAGGGCCGGCGGCACGTCCTGCGGGTGATCGGCGAGATCCTCGCGTTCGAGCCCCAGTCGCGCGGCACCGACCTCGAGGAGGGCCTCGACTTCCTGGGCAAGATCGCCCGCCGCCGCTCGGTCGTGTTCTTCGTCAGCGACTTCCTGTCCGAGGGCTGGGAGCGCGCGATGCGGGTCGCCGCCCAGCGCCACGAGCTGGTGCCGGTGGTGGTGTCGGATCCGGCCGAGCTGACCCTGCCCGACGTCGGGCTGGTCGCCGTCGAGGACTTCGAGAGCGGCGAGGTGCTCGAGTTCGACGCCAGCGGCTTCACCGTGCGCGAGTACCGGCGCCGGCTCGACGAGAAGCGCGAGGCGCGCGACGCCGCGCTGCGCCGCATGAACTGCGACGTCGTCGAGGTGCGCACCGATCGCCCCTACATCGACGCGCTCGTCGCCTTCTTCCGCGCCCGCGCCCGGCGCCTGGCCCACGGATGACACGCGTCGTCGCCGCCCTCGCGCTCCTCGTGGCCGCGGCGAGCCCCGCCGCCGCCCAGGACGCCGGACCTCCGGCCGACGGCGGCGTGCCCGACGCCGGCCCCATCGTCGTCGACGGCCCGGACCTGCTCGGCCTGGCCCGGCCGCAGGCGTCGGCGGCCGCCGCGCCCAGCCGCGTCCGGCTCGGCGACACGCTGACCCTGTTCGTCGAGGTCGTCTACGACGAGAAGGTCAACGTCAACCTGCCGGCGACCCTCGATCTCGACCCGTACTTCGAGGAGGTGCGGCGCTCCTCGTCCGACGAGCGGCGGACCGACGGCACGCGCAAGCGCACGTTCCAGATCCAGCTCCGCGCGTGGGAGCTCGGCGACCTGCGCATCCCGCCGATCCAGGTCGGCTACACCGCGGCCGGCCAGCAGTCGTGGGTCGTCACCAACACCGTGCCGGTCGAGGTGACCGGCAGCCTGGCCGACGTCGACGACAAGACCGCGCTCCTCGGCGACACGCCGCCGGTGCCGCTCAAGAGCCGCGACTGGCGCTGGCCGATCGTCGCCGCGACGGTCCTCCTGGTCGTCGTGATCGCGCTGGTGGCGCGGCGCCTGCTCCGGAAGAAGCCGGCGGCGCTGCGGCCGGCGGTGCAGTTCGTGCCGCCGGTCGCCTTCAAGATGAAGATGACGGGGCCGGCCGAGCGCGCGCTGGCCGCGATCGACGCGCTCGCGCAGGCCGGGACGTGCGTGCGCGATCCGCGCGTCGGCTACGACGAGCTGGTCGGCATCATGCGCACGTTCGCCACCGAGCAGTTCGGCGTGCCGATCCTCGACCGCACGACCGACGAGCTCCTCCTCTCGCTGGGGCGGCACATGCCCCGGCCCGCGCACGCGCTCGCCCGGCGCTGGTTCGCGCGCTGCGATCTGGTGAAGTACGCCGCCGAGCACCCTCCCGAGGACCGCGTCGCGCGGGATCTCGAGGGCGCGCGCGAGGTCGTCGTCGAGGCGGTGCGGCCGCCGGCGGAGGCCGCGCATGGGTAAGGTCCTGCGCGCGCTCTTCCCGTACATCCTGCTCGTCCTGATCGGCGGGCCGGTCGCGATCGGCATCGACACGTACATCGAGGACGCCGAGCGCCGGCACGACCTCGACTGGCAGAACCAGGCGGCGTTCATCCTGCTCGCCGCCACCGCCCTCGTGGCGTGGGTGCAGTTCCACCTGCGCAAGCAGCGAGGCGCGACGATGGCGTTCCCGCGCGTCGCCGACCTGCGCCGGGCCGGCCCCGGCATCGTCTCCCACCTGGCGGTCCTGCCGGCGGTGCTGCGCATCATCGCGCTCGGCGTCATCGTCGTCGGCCTGGCTCGCCCGCAGACCTACCGCACCGTCGTCACCGAGACCGACTCGGTCGACATCATGCTCGTCCTCGACATGTCGAAGTCGATGGAGGAGACCGACCTGCGCCGCGATCGCCTCGACGCCGCCCAGCGCGTCATCCGCCGCTTCGCGTCGACCCGCCGGGGCGATCGCGTCGGCCTCGTGCTGTTCGCGCAGCAGGCGATGCTGCAGTGCCCGCTCACCCTCGACATCGATCTCTTCGATCGCGTCGTCGCCGACCTCAAGATGGACGACATCCCCTCGCTGGGCACGGCGATCGGCGACGGCCTCGGCATGGGCCTCGCGTACCTGCGCCGCTCCGACGCGAAGTCGAAGATCGTGATCCTGCTCTCCGACGGCGACAACAACGTGTCGACGCAGATGACGCCCCAGCAGGCGGCCGAGGCGGCGCGCGACATGAAGATCAAGGTGTTCACCGTGCTCGTCGGCGCCGACTCGCAGTGGGGCAGCTCGGTGAACCCCGCGACCCTGCGCAACATCGCCGACATCACCGGCGGCAAGTTCTTCAAGGCGACCGACTGGGAGGCGCTGCGCGACAGCTTCGCCGAGATGCGCAAGACCCTCGACAAGACCCGCCGCCGCAAGGAGGAGCGCAAGAAGGACAAGGAGCTCTTCGTGCCGCTCGCGGCGCTCGCCGTCGGCCTCCTCTTCTTCGAGCTGATCCTGTCGTCCACGCGCTTCCGGAGGTTCCCGTGACCGGTGACGGCAGCTGGCTCGAGAGGCTCACGTTCGAGACGCCGGCCCTGGTCGGCATCGCGCTCGCGATGCCGCTGGTCATCGCGCTCATCGCGCTCGCCGATCGCGCGCGCCGGCGCACGCTCCTCGGCCGCCTCGGCGAGGAGGCGGTCGTGCAGCGGCTGCTCGCGTCGGTGTCGCCGGCGCGGCGCCGCATCAAGCGCATCGTCTTCGCCGCCGGCGTCTCGCTGATCGTCCTCGCCGCCGCGCGTCCTCAGGTGCCGGGCCAGGTCCGGCGCGGGACCGAGGGGCTCGACCTGGTGATCGCCTTGGACGTCTCCAAGTCGATGTTCGTCGCCGACGTCGGCGAGCTGCGCGTCGAGAAGGCGCGGCGCACGGCGGCCAGGCTGATCGACGCGCTGCCCGGCGACCGCATCGCGCCCATGGTCTTCGCGGGCGCCGCCACGCACTTCCCGCTCACCGACGACAAGGCGGTGTCGAAGCAGTTCCTCCACGACCTCGGCCCCGCCGATCTGCCGCCCGGCTCGGACGTCGCCGAGGCGATCAAGGTCGCCTCGTGCCTCTTGCGCCCCGACGTGAAGGACTCGTGGAACGACGACTGCGCCGGCGCCGGCGGCCGCGGCCGCGGCGGTGATCCGCTGCCGGGCGAGGACGACGAGGATGCGGTCGCGACCGAGGAGGACGTGGAGCTCGAGGAGCGGGCCAAGGTCATCCTGCTCCTCACCGACGGCGCCGACGGTCTCGGCGAGGACGACGCGGCGATGCGTCCGCTCGAGGAAGTCCGGCGCGCGGTGAAGCTCGGCGTCACCGTCCTGGTGGTGGGCGTCGGCACGGCCGCTGGCGGCAACGTGCCGGAGATCGACTACCAGGGGCGGCCCACCGGCAAGAAGTACGACCGCGCGGGCAACGAGGTCATCTCCAAGCTCGACGCGCAGGACCTGCGCCTCCTGGCCCAGGCGGGCGGCTCGGAGGCTCGCTACTTCGAGTGGGGGCGCGCGGAGCCCGACATCACCGAGATCACGGCCGCGCTGGCGACCTTGAAGCGCGGCGCGCTCCAGAAGAAGGACGAGCGGGTGATGGAGGAGCTGTACCACTTCTTCCTCTTCCCCGGCTTCATGCTCCTCGTCATCGAGGCCTGCATCGGTACGCGCCGGCGCGTTCGCTATCCGGAGCGACGCCCGTGACCGCCGGCTGGCCACGCAGCCCAGGGGTGATGGCGCCTTCCTCGGGAGCGTGTCACGATCTGGCGGTCATGACGCGGGCCCGCCTTCGCGCCCTCCTCTTCGCTGCGTTGCTCCTGCCGCTGGGCGGCTGGGAGCCGCTGTGGCGGATGGATCCGGATGTCGCTGCGGGCAACCGCGCGTACCAGGAGAAACGCTACGACGACGCGGTCGCCGCGTACGAGCGCGCGCGCGAGGCGGGCGTCGACGCCGCGGGGCTGGAGTACGACCTCGGCACGGCCAAGATCGGGAAGGCCGACGGGCTCACGGCCGACGCCGACCGCGCCAAGCGCGACGGGATCTACGGCGACGCGATGGATCACCTCTCCAAGGCGGCCAAGGGCGGAACCCCGGAGCTGCGCGCGAAGGCGCACTACAACCGCGGCAACGTGCTGATGAAGCAGCAGAAGCTCGAAGCCGCGATCGAGGAGTACAAGCACGCGCTCCGCGCCGACACCGCGATGGAGAGCGCGCGCGTGAACCTCGAGCTGGCGCTGCGCCAGCGCGAGCGCGAGCGGCAGCAGCAACAGCAGCAACAGCAGCAGCAGGGCGGCCAGGGCCAGCAGGGCCAGCAGGGTCAGGGGCAGGGCCAGCAGCAACAGGGAGGCGGCGACGGACAAGAGCAGCAGCAACAGGGGCAGGGCCAGGGTGGCCAGCAGCAGCAGCAAGGCCAGCAGGGTCAACAAGGGCAGCAGGGCCAGCAGGGCCAGCAGGGCCAGCAGGGCCAGCAACAGGGACAGGGAGGCGGCGATCAGCAGGGACAGCAAGGCAACCAGGGCGGCGGCACCTCGGGTCAGACGCCACAGCGCAACTGGCCGCGTGACGACACCGAGTACGACACGCCCGACGAACCCAACGATCAGAAGTTCGACGATCTCGAAGCCATGTCACGCCAGCAACGGCGCGAGCAGGTCCGCAGCCGGCGCTCTCGCGGGACATCACGCTACGAGTACGACAAGGATTGGTAACCCCTCTCATGAAGCCTCGTGTGCTCGTCGTCGATGATGAGCCGGACACGGTCGAGGTGGTACGGGCGCTCCTGGAACAGGATGGAGCGGAGGTGACGTCGGTCGGGGACGGCCGCGACGCCATCACGCAAGCGCTCGGCGCCACGCAGGGCGGCCGCGGGTTCGATGTGGTGTTGCTCGACTATCACCTCCCGCACCTCACCGGCGGCGAGGTGATCCGCGAGCTCGGCGCGCGCGGGGTCGACGCGCGCGTGGTGGTGATGTCGGGCATCGATCCGACCCGCATCGCCGCCGAGACCATGCGGCTGGGCGCGTTCGACTTCGTCGCCAAGCCGCTGTCGCGGGCGGATCTGCGCGCGCGCGTCGAGCGCGCGTTCCGCGATCGCCGCCTGGGCGCGAAGGGCGAGAACGGCCGGCGCCCGCGCAAGAGCGACGTCATCATCGGCACGGGCGCGTGGGTGAAGCAGCTCTACGAGCGCATCGGCATGGTCGCCGCGACCGACGTGACCGTGACCATCCACGGGCCGAGCGGCACCGGCAAGGAGCTGGTGGCGCGCACGATCCACAACCTGTCGCCGCGCTACGAGCGGCCGTTCGTCGTCGTCTCGTGCGCGGCGTTGCCGTCGAGCTTGCTCGAGGACGAGCTGTTCGGGCACGTGCGCGGCGCGTTCACCGACGCGACCCGCGACCGCGACGGCCTCCTCGCCCAGGCCGACGGCGGGACGCTCTTTCTCGACGAGGTGGGGACGATGCCGCCGGCGCAGCAAGCCAAGCTCCTGCGCGTCCTCCAGACCGGCGACTTCACGCCCGTCGGTTCCAGCAAGCTGTGCCGCGCCGACGTCCGCGTGGTCGCCGCCAC
>DDTA01000307.1 GCA_002344285.1 Myxococcales bacterium UBA2376 | reverse complement strand
TCGCGCGCTTCGCGAGCCTCCTCCCGTCCTTCTGTTGCATCATCAGGCCTCAGGCGCCTCAGGCGTCAGGAAGAAGGCCTCAGGCATCAGCCTGAGGTCTGACGCTTTCTCCGTCTGGGACCTGATGCCTGACGCCTTCCTTGCGTGACGGGCGCCTCGCACTCCCTATTTCTTCTTCAGCAGATCGGCGAACGTGCCCAGCCTGGCCGGCGCCTGCGGCACCGACGCGCGCGCCTCCTCGAGCTGCTCGCGCTCGGCGCTGCGCTCGGCGGCGCCCATCGACAAGGACAGCCGCCGCTTCTCCGGATCGATGGCGAGGATCTCGACCTCGACCGCCTGCCCGACGCTCACCGCCTCCTTGGGGTGATTGAGGCGCCGGCCGGCGCCGAGCTCGCTGATGTGGACCAGTCCCTCGACGCCGGGCGCGATCTCCACGAACGCGCCGAACGGCTGGAGGCGCGTGATCGTGCCGCGCACGCGCCCGCCCGTCGTCAGGTTGCGCGTCGCCTCGAGCCACGGATCGGCCTGCAGCGCCTTGAGCGAGAGCCCGATGCGCGGCCGGACCTTCCCGTCCTTGCCGGGCTCGCCCTCCTCGATCTTCAGGATCGAGACGTCGAGCTCCTGACCGAGCGCGAGCACCTCCTCGGGCTTCTCGATGCGCGAGAACCCCAGCTCGCTCACGTGCAGCATGCCCTCGATGCCGCCGAGGTCGACGAACGCGCCGAACGGCTTGAACCCGGTGACGCGCCCCCGGATCACGGCGCCGACCACGAGCTTCGCCCGCGTGTCGGCGGCACGGCGCGCGTTCTCCTCCTGGAGCAGCGCCCGTCGCGACAGCACGAGGTTGCCGCGCTCGTACTGCGTGACCCGGAACGACAGCCGCTGCCCCACGAAGCCGGAGAGATCCTCGACGAAGCGCGCGTCGACCTGCGACGCCGGCACGAAGCCGCGCACGCCGGCGACGTCGACCTCGAGCCCACCCTTCACCGGCTGCGTCACCTTGCCCTCGACCGGGATGCCGAGCTCGAGCGCCTGCATCAGCTCGGCGCGCGCCTCGGGCCCCTTGCCCAGCTTGACCCGCAGGACCAGCGCGCCGCCGCGCTCGCCGGCGACCCGCGCCTCGAGCGTGTCGCCGACCTTGACCCGCAGGTTGCCCTCTCCGTCGACGACCTGCTCGCGATCGAGGACGCCCTCGGCCTTGCCGCCGAGATCGACGAACACGGCGTCCTTGCCGACGTTGGTCACGACACCGCGCACCACGTCGCCGGGCTGCGGCCGCCGCGCCGCCTTGCCCTTGGGCCTGGCGGCCTCGGCCTCGGCGAACATCGCTGCGAAATCCTCGTTCTCGTCCGTGGGCATGGGGGGAGGATTCATACAACAATAGCGGCCCAATGGCCCTGCCCATGCTCGCCGCCGCGGTGATCGCGGCCCTCGTGCTCGGCTACCGCTTCTATGGCCGCTGGGTCGCCCGGCAGTTCGTGCTCGACCCCGCGGCGACCACTCCCGCGCACCGGCACGAGGACGGCATCGACTTCGTCCCGACGCGGCCGTTCTACCTGTTCGGCCAGCACTTCTCGGCGATCGCCGCCGCCGGCCCGATCGTCGGCCCCATCCTCGCCTGCGGTCAGTTCGGCTGGCTGCCGTGCATCCTGTGGATCGGGTTCGGGGTCGTCTTCATCGGCGCGGTGCACGACGTCTCGACGCTCGTGGCCTCGGTCCGGCACGAGGGCCGGTCGATCGCCGAGGTCGTGCGCGTCAACCTCGGCCGCTCGGCCTGGCTCACGATCCTCGCCTTCATCTGGATCGCGCTGGTCTACGTGATCGTCGCGTTCGTCGACGTCACCGCCGGCACCCTGGTCTCGCAGAAGACGTCCGCCGACGGCATCACCACGACCTTCGACCAGGGTGGCGCGGTGGCGCTCGCCGCCATCCTCTATCTCGGGCTCGCCCTGGTCATGGGGCTGGTCAACCGCTTCCTGCGCCCGCCCCTGTGGCTGCAGACGCTCATCTTCGTGCCGGCGACGCTCTTCGTCGTCTGGTTCGGCACCCAGCACTCGACGTGGCTCCTGTTCACGTGGCGCGAGTGGGTGTGGCTCATCCTCGCCTACTGCGCGGTCGCGTCGGTCACCCCGATGTGGCTGCTCATGCAGCCGCGCGGCTACCTCGGCGGCTTCATGCTCTACGGCGCGCTCGCCGTCGGCGTGATCGGCATCTTCTTCGGTGGCTTCACCATCGAGCAGCCGGCGTGGAAGGGCTTCGATACACCGGGCGCGACCGGCCTGCTCTTCCCGTTCCTCTTCGTCACCATCGCGTGCGGCGCCTGCTCGGGCTTCCACGGCCTCGTGTGCTCGGGCACGACGTCCAAGCAGATCGACAAGGAGCAGCACTGCCACCCCATCGGCTACGGCGCCATGCTGCTCGAGGCGTTCGTCGCGCTCATCGCGCTGGCGACGATCATGATCGTCGCCAAGCCGTCCGGCGGGCCGGGCAAGACCTACGCCGAGGGGATCGGTCGCTTCGTCACGCTCCTCATCGGCGATTCGCCCGAGGCCCGGCAGACCGCCGTGACGTTCGGCGCGATGGCGTTCTCGACCTTCATCTTCGACACGCTCGACTCGGCGACGCGGCTCGGCCGTTACATCCTGCAGGAGTTCTTCAATCGCCACGGCAAGCTCTCGATGGTCGTGACCTCGATCCTCACCGTCGGCGTGCCGCTCGCCTTCCTCGAGACCTCGCAGAGCGGCAGCTACCGCATCTTCTGGACGCTCTTCGGCACGTCGAACCAGCTCCTCGCCTCGCTCTCGCTCCTCACCATCTCGGTCTGGCTGTGGCGCGCCGGCAAGAAGCCGTGGTTCACGATCATCCCCATGGTGCTGGTCATGACCGTGACCATCACCGCGCTCGTCTTCCAGGCGCGCAGCGTCGCCAGCGCCGAGGTCGGGAGCACGCCATGGGTCAACGGCCTGGTCTCGGTGACACTGCTCGCGCTCGCGCTCGCGCTCGTCGGGTTCGCCGCGCGCGCGATCCGGCGCCCCGCCGGAGCCGCGGTGTGACCGATCGCCGTCGCGAGCGCACGGAGCGGCTGCTCCGCCGGCTCGAGGCGGCCCAGCAGCGCGCGCGCATCGGCACGTTCGAGCACGACGTCGCCAGGAAGGCGACGGTCTGGTCGCGGGTCATGTACGAGCTGCACGGCCTCGACCCGTCGACGCCGGCGCCCACGTACCTCGAGGACTACGCCGCCCGCATCCACCCCGACGACGTCGAGCCGCTGCGCCAGGCCTCGCAGCGCGCGCAGGACGGCGAGGACGTCGCCGAGGTCGAGCTGCGCGTCCGGAAGGGCGAGGGCTGGGTGCACCTGCGCGTGCTCCTGCACGTCGATCGTGACGAGAACGGGCTCCTCCGCTTCATCAGCGGCTCGATGCAGGACATCACCGGCGACGTGGAGCTGCGCGAGGAGCTCGTGCGTGACCGCGAGGTCGCCCGCGACGAAGCACGGGCGAAGACACGCTTCCTCTCGAGCGTGACCCACGAGCTGCGCACGCCGCTCGCCGGCGTGATCGGCATGATCGATCTCGCCCTCGGCGACCGCGACGACGCCACCCGCGCCGATCACCTCACCAGCGCGCGCGCCTCGGCCCGCCACCTGCTCGAGCTCATCGACGACCTGCTCGACGCCAGCCGCGAGGACACCTGGGCGATCAACGTCGTCGAGATCGAGTTCGACCTGCGCCAGGTGCTGCACCAGGCGATCGCGATGGTCTCGCCGCGCGCGCAGCGCAAGGGCCTCGAGCTGTCGGGCACGTTCGAGCCCGACCTCGCTCCCCACCGCCTGGGCGATCCGCTGCGCCTGCGCCAGGTGCTGGTCAACCTGCTCTACAACGCGGTGAAGTTCACGCCGAGCGGTAGCGTGACCGCGCTCGTCGTCGCCGGCGACACGCCGGACGCGGTGCACCTGATCGTGCAGGACACCGGCGTGGGCATCGCCGAGGCGGAGCAGCAGCGCGTGTTCGAGCCCTTCGTCCAGGACGCCGCATCGGCCCGGCGCGCGGGCGGGACCGGGGAGGGCGTCGGCCTCGGCCTCGCCATCACCCGGGATCTCGTCGAGGCCATGGGCGGGACGATCGAGCTGTGCTCGACGGTCGGGGTCGGCACGCGGTTCACGATCAAGCTCCACCTTCGGCCGGGTCACCACGGCGAGAGCAGCGAGCGCGTGCGCGCGATCGAGCCCGACTCGAACCTCACCTTCCGAGGCGCAACCACGGGGCTGCGCGTGCTCGTCGCCGAGGACCACCCGACGAACGCGGCGGTCGCGCAGGCGGTGCTCGAGCGCGCCGGTCACCGCGCCAGCTGGGTGTCCGACGGCGAGAGCGCGGTCGCCGCGGTCGCCGCCGAGCGCTACGACGTCGTGCTCATGGATCTCGAGATGCCGGGCCTCGACGGCACCGGCGCCGCGCGCCGCATCCGCGCCGCCGAGCACGCCGCAGGCGCGCCACGGCTGCCGATCATCGCCCTCTCCGCGCACCAGGAAGCCGAGCTCGCCGCCGCCGCCGCCGGCATGGACGGCTACATGCGCAAGCCGCTCGACGCGGAGCGCCTGGCGGCCATGCTCCGCCGCGTCGCCGCCGGGGAGATCCGAGGCCCGGTCGATCACGACGTTCGCATGTCACGCGTCTCCGGGCGGATCGAGCTCGGTCGCGCGGTCGCGAACACCTTCCTCGACCACGCCGCCACGTTGATCACGCCGATCGACGAGGCCATCGCGCAGCGCGACGCCGAGGAGCTGCACCGCGCCGCCCACGGGCTGCGCGCGGCCCTGATGATGGTCGGCGCGATGCGCGCGGGCGAGCTGGCCGGTCTCATCGAGAAGGCGTCGATCGACGAGGCCGCGGCCCTGCGCGACGGCCTCGCCGCCGACATCGCCCGCACCACCGCCGAGCTCGCGCTGCTCACCGGACGCTGAGGTGGATCCGCTCCGTCGCGCCGCCGGGCGCGATGAACGTGAGGTCGTGGTCGCCGGGCCGCGGCACCCGCATCCGCAGGTAGCCGCGGGCGAGGTCGCTGTCGGGCTCGAGCGCCGCCGCGAGGGTCGCGTCGAGGAACGCGAAGTACTCGTACTTGCCGGTCAGGTCGCGGCCGCGTGACGTGCCGATCACGTCCAGCGTCGTGAGCGCGCCGGCCTTGATCTCGAACGCGCTGTCATACCCGACCGTGACCAGCTCGTTCGCGCCGTCGCCGACCACCGACACCTCGAGGTCGGCCACGGTCGCGACCTCGACCGGGAGGTAGTCGACCTCGTAGCCGTTCGCGTCGAGCGCGCTCAGCTCGGCGAGGCCCGCGCCGACGCCGAGCACGCGGAAGCGCGGCTCGAAGCCGTCGTCTTCGAGGTCGATCACGTCGACGATCCACGGCGCGCTCGACACCAGCGTGAGCCCGCGCGCCGACGCGCCGTCCTTGCCGCGCACCGTGATCGCGAGATCGCCACCGACGGCGACGCCGTCGTCGAGATCGCAGTACGACTGACCGCAGTCGCTGGGCACGAGCTCGAGGCGGCCGAGGCGGCCCTGCTCGACCTCGTTCCATTCACACGCGGCGACGAGGGAGAGCGGAAGCGAAGCGAGGAGCGGGAGGAGCCCTGAGCGAAGCGCGAAGCGATGAGTCGAATGGGGCATGACCGCCTCTACAGCACCCGCCATGCCACGCGCTCCCGCGCACATCGCCGCCGCCTCCATGCCCACTTGCCGGCGTGCTGCGTCAACGCCAGGCCACACTCAGGCGTTCACATGTGCACGCCGACGCCGAGGATGCCGTACGTGACCGCCGACTTGTAGGTGCCGGCCATGTCGGGATTGCGGCTCGGCGCGAGCGGATCGGCGGCGCGCGGCTCGACGGTGCGCTCGAGGTAGAGCACGTGGCCGGCGGTGAACGTCAGATCGACCTTGCCCGTGCGGTACGCCACGCCGGCCTGGGCGATGACCTTGTTCATGTCGAAGAGCGACGGATCGATCGAGTCGTCCTTGGCCTCGTCGTAGGGGATCGCGCTGGTGTCGAACGTGAGCCCGCCGTTCACCTCGAGCGCGTCGCTCGCGAAGTAACGGCCGCCGGCGCGGATCGTGTACGTGTCGGCCCAGTTGCGCGGCACGTTGACGATGATCCCGGCCTCGGTCGTCGAGCCGTCCGCCTGGACCTCGCACTTACCGGTGGCGCCCGCGCTCATGATGCAGGTGTTCTTGTAGGCCGACCAGCGCTGGTAGTCGAACGCCACGTGGAGCGCGGCGTTGGTGAAGGCGTGCCACTCGCCGGCGACGCGGACGACGTCGGGCAGCGCCTGGCGGACCTCGATGTCGCTCACGAGCTCGGGGCCGGTGCCGAACTTGTTGGTGAGCTTGCCCTCGAGCTTCATCTCGCCGAAGCCGGGCTGTGACTGGTACGAGACGCCGATGCGCGAGCACGGCGTCGGCCTGAACATCACGCCGAGGCCGGCGCCGAGCTGGATGCCCTCGCCCTCGACGAGGCTGCGGCCTTCCTTGAGCACGCCGCCCGACGAGACCAGGTCGTCCGTGCCGTCGACGTTGCGCGCGCGCACGAGCGAGACGCTGCTCTGCACGACGTTCAGCCCGGCGCCGATGCCGAACGAGCCCGACTTCGTGCGCCATGCCGCCGCGAGCGTGTAGTAGAGCGAGCGCTGCTGGCCCTCGATCGCCGCCCAGCGCTGGGGTCCGTCGACGGCGCCCGGGTACATCGTGTTGTTCGCGAACGCCTCGTTCTGATCCCACTTGGCCTGGCCGCCGAACGGCACGTAGACACCGACGCCGATGCCGAGCCCCTCGATCCCGCCGTCGGTGGCGATGCCGATGAACGGGCTCGCGATCGTGTTGGCGAGCGTCGCCGTGCCCGCGTTGGCGCCGATGCCGTCGGTGGGCGTGCCGTTGGGTGAGTCGGGGTTGTCGATCGCGCCGACCGGGCGCGTGTACTCGATCGTCCGGTACGCGAACAGGCCCTCGATCACACCGCGAGTTCCACTTCCGAACGCGAGACCGGCCGGGTTGTAGTAGATGGTCCCGACCTGGTCGCTCGCCGCGTGGGTGCGCTCACCACCAAAACGCGCAGTCGAGAAACCACCCGCGTGAGCGGTGGAGCTGATTACAGCCACACTGAAAACGGCACGTAGCAAGTGTTGTGAACGAAACATTTGTTTCTTAGGCCTTTCAATTACTTAGCCGTTGACGTCTGCTCAGGCGTGCTGTACCTTTTCAACCATGGTGAAACGCTTGTCAACCGGGTTGAGCGCGGCGGTGCTACTTGTCGGTCTTGTCGGATGTGTTGACGCAGGCAAGAACTTCGACGATTTCAGCGACCGTGTTGGTACCACGGACGCGAACACGACGGACGCGCCGCCGAGCGCGGTCCACAACATCACGGGCACGTTCCTCGTGTCCGTGCATGCGGGCTTCGAGACCTCGAACGACCCCGCGTACTACGTGCAGCTCCTCGTCAACTGGACGCTCACCGACGGCGCGGCCCCGACGCTCGAGGGCAGCTTCGTCCCGCTCTGCGTCAACGCGGCGTGCACGACGATGCGCGAGCAGATTCCGCCTGCGCTCACGAACGTCGCGCCGGTGGCCGCCGACGGCACGTTCTCGCAGCGCATCCAGGGCATGTTGCCCGGTGGCGCGAACCCGCTGAGCGGCACCCCGCAGCCGCTGGACGGCACCCTCGTCGGCGCCATCATCAGCGAGAACGCGGTGTGCGGCAGCGTGAGCGGCACCGTGGCCGGCCTCGACCTCGCGGGGTCGACCTTCGGCGCGATTCGTGTGACGGACACCGCACCGGCGAGCCTCCCGCCGCCAGTCGCCAACTGCCCGAACTGACTACTCAAACTCGCGTTTCCCGGCCAAAGGCCGTTGACCCCGACCGGTCGACGGCTTTAGTTTTTCAGGAATGCTGAAAACTGCTCATGTCCTGGGGGTCATGGCGGTGGGAGCCGGCGCGGCCGGTTGCGTCGACGCCAAGGGGAACTTCGATCAGTTCGCCGACCGGGTCGGGTTCGTCGACGCGAGCACCATCGACCGCGCGGGCGGCGGGCTCCACGACATCACGGGCACGTTCCTCTACTCGACACGCGCGGGGTTCGAGACGTCGAATGACCCCGCCTTCTACAACCAGTTCATCCTGCGCGCGACGCTCACGATCACCGGTGACACCGGCGTCCTCGACGGCGCCCTCACGCCGCTCTGTGTCGCGACGACGTGCACCGAGCGCAGCGAGCTCCCGCCCGCGCTCATCTCCGAGGATGTCGTCGTCAACGCCGACGGCACGTACCAGGCCGTGTTCAGTGGCACGCTCCCCGGCGGCGCGAACCCGCTCTCGGGAACCCCGATCCCGCTCACCACCAACGTCGACGGCACGATCATGTCGGCCGACTTCTTCTGTGGCGATGTCTCCGGCACCGCCGCCGGCCTCGATCTCACCGGCTCGACGTTCGCCGCGATCCGCATCACCGACACGACGCCGGCGAACCTGCCGGCGCCGGTCGCGGCCTGTCCCGCGTCGGGTGGCGAGGACGCAGGCGTCGACGCGCCGGTCCCCGACGCCGCGATGCCCGACGCCGGCGTCGACGCCGCCGTCGACGCCGCGGTGGACGCCGACGAGGCCGACGCCGCCTGAGACTCACGCGCTGACGACGGCGAGCAGCTGATCCGCCTCGACCTGCTCGCCGACCGCGACCGCGAGCGACGACACCGTGCCCGCGACGGGCGCCTTCACCGGTTGCTCCATCTTCATCGCCTCGAGGATGAGGAGCGTGGCGCCCGGCTCGACCGCGTCGCCGACACCGACGAGCACCTTCACGACCTTGCCCGGCATGGGCGCGACGAGGCTGCCCGGCGCGACCTCCGCCTTGCGCTCGGGGAAGCGCGGCTCGAGCGTGAGGTTCACGTTCCACCCGTTGCCCGAGACGTGGATCCGTTCGTCCTGGGCGAGCGGAGCGAGTCGAAGGACGTTGGCCGCTTGCGCCACGTCGCCGTCCTGCCAGCGCACGCCGCGCTCGTCGGCGGCGAGGACGCGGATCTCGTGCGTCGCGCCGCCGGTGGTGACGCGCAGCGCGCCGCCGCCGAGGTTGCGGTAGTCAACGGTCATGGCGTGCTCGCCGGCGCGCCACACGGCGCGCTCGGGCGTGTGCCAGACGTTGCGCCAGCCGGGCTCGACGTGCGGCAGCGGGCGCGGCGCGCGGCGACCGGCCTCGTGCTGCCACAAGGTCGCGGCGATCGCGGCGCGCTCGAGCACCGCCATGTCGACGGGCGCGTCGACCACCTCGGGGTGGCGCTCGAGGAAGTGCGTGTCGATCTCGCCGGCGAGGAACGCCGGGTGCCGCAGCGTGCGCGCGAGCATGTCGCGGTTGGTCGTGACGCCGGCCAGGGTCGCTCGCTCGAGCGCCCAGGCGAGGAGCCCGGCCGCGTCCGTGCGGGTCGGCGCGTGCGCGATGACCTTGGCCAGCATCGGATCGTAGTGGATGCCGATCTCGCTGCCGGCGCGCACGCCGCCGTCGACGCGCAGGCCCGGGGCCTGCGGCAGCTCGAACGCCGCGACCGTGCCCGTCGTGGGCAGCCAGCCCGCGGCGGCGTCCTCGGCGTAGAGGCGCACCTCGATCGCGTGGCCGCGCTGCGGCGGCGCGCGGTCGTAGCCGAGGCGCTCGCCGCGCGCGATGCGGAGCTGCTCGCGCACGAGATCGAGCCCGGTCGTCATCTCGGTCACCGGGTGCTCGACCTGGATGCGGCTGTTGATCTCGATGAAGTAGTAGTTCTTGTCCTTGTCGAGCAGGAACTCGACGGTGCCCGCCGAGTGGTAGTTGGCGGCCTTCGCCAGCCGCACCGCGGCCTCGCCCATCGCCGCGCGGATCTTGTCGTCGAGCACGGGGCACGGGCTCTCCTCGACGAGCTTCTGGTGGCGGCGCTGCAGCGAACAGTCGCGCTCGCCGAGGTGCACGACGTTGCCGTGCTGGTCGGCCATGATCTGGATCTCGACGTGGCGCGGCTTCTCGATGTACTTCTCGAGGTAGACCGTCGAGTCCTTGAACGCCTTCTCCGCCTCGCTGCGCGCGGCGTGGTAGCCGGTGACCAGGCTGGGGTCGTTGTGCGCGACGCGCATGCCGCGGCCACCGCCGCCGGCCGCCGCCTTGATCAGCACCGGGAAGCCGATCTTGCGCGCGATCGCCAGCGCGTCCTGTTCGTTGTCGACCGGACCGTCGCTGCCCGGCACCGTCGGCACGCCGGCTTCCTTGGCCAGGCGCTTGGCCGCGACCTTGTCGCCGCAGTTGGCGATCGCCGCCGGGCTCGGCCCGATGAACTTGATGTTGCAGCTCTGGCAGACCTCGGCGAAGTGCTCGTTCTCCGACAGGAAGCCGTA
>DDTA01000279.1 GCA_002344285.1 Myxococcales bacterium UBA2376 | reverse complement strand
CGCCGCGCCACCGGCACGCCGTTCAGCCACAGCGCGATGCCGTCCTGGTAGCGCGCGCGGATCTCGAGCACACGCAGATCGGCGGCGGCCGGCGGCACGACGAACGTGCCGAGCGCGTGCAGCGCCGCCACGCGGCGGTCGTCGGCCAGCTCGCCGAGCCGGGTCGCGCACGGGCAGTCGTCGCCGGCGCCGAACGGGCCCTTGCCGCGCACGCCGTCGAGCGCCAGCGGCCAGCCCGCGGACGGAAAGTCGGCAGGCGGGTCGCCGACGATCGAGGGCACGACCACCGACGGATCCCGCGCCCGGTCGAGCTCGCCGAGGATCACCGGCCCGAGCTGCGCCGTCAGCGCCGGCGCCTCGAGCCAGCGCACGACGAGCGGCGCGTCCCGTCCCAGGAGCACCGCGACGCCGTCGACGCGCACGTCATCGTCGTCGGGCGGCTGCGCCGCGGCCGAAATGACGCAAGCCACCGCCGCGAACGCAGCGATGGCCGGAAGGACTGCGCGCACCCACCAAGCGTAGCGCGGGCGCGCCGTCCGCGCCTACTTCGACGCCTTGACGCGGCGCTCGGCCGCTCGCGCCATGTCGAACAGGCGCGGCAGCGAGAACGTCGCCAGCTTGGCGACGTACGGCTGGTCCTTGGCGCGGTTGACCGCCTTGGTCAGCGCGTCGACCAGCTTGTCGCGGCCGCCGTAGGACTTCTTCACCTGCTCGACGACGCCGGCGAGCTTGAGGAGCTGCGCGTTCGACGCCTTGAGCAGGCGGTCCTTGAGCGCACCCTCGTCCTCGCCGTCGGTCGCGAGCGAGCCCGCGATCGCGTCGACGAGCTTGTCCTTGGTGCCGTAGAGCGCCTTCATGCGGGCCAGCGGACCGCGGGCCGCGGGCTTGGCCTTGGGCTCGCTCTTGGCGGCCTTCTCGGCCTTGGGCGCCGCGGCCGTCTTCGTCGTCTTGGCGGACTTGGCCGCCTTCTTCTTGGTCTCGGCTTCCGAGGCCGTCTTCTTCGTCGCCATGGTCAGTCTCCAGCGTTCGCGTCGCCGCTCGGGCCGGCATCAGGAGGTGGTCCCGCCTCTGCGGGGTGCGCATCCTGACCGCTACCCTGCCCCCTGTCAATCGCCGACAACANNCGCACCTTGGCCACCAGCCGCCCGAGCCCCATCGCCTGGGCCGCCATCGCGAGGATCTCGAGCTCCGCCCGGGCGAAGCCGACCAGGGCGTCAGCGTCGGGCTCGCTGGCCATCACGAACGAGAGCTCGCCGATCAGGCCTTCCCGGGTGCGCAGCGCGCCGTGGAGCGCCCGCGGCGCCGCGGAGACCTTGCCCTTCGTGATGCGCGTGAGCGCGGTGCCCAGCTCGGCGTCCATGGTCGCGGCGGTCCACACCGCCGCCCCGCGATCGACCCGCTCGAGCAGCGGCCCGAGCGTCGGACTGGCCTCGACCTTGGCGCTGCCGCCGACCGCCGCCAGCACCCACGTCTCGTCGGCGCCGATGACCACGGTGTCGGCCTGCCCGAAGGCGAAGTGGAGGACCCGCGCGCCCTCGGTCAACTTGTAGAGCGCGCGCCCGCCGACGTCGCGCACGCTGAGCTGCCCCCCGCCGCTGCCGGCGCCGGCCTGCAGGCACGCCGTCAGCGCCGGCTCGGCGAGCTGGCCCGTCGCCACCAGCAGCGATGGCGGCGCCATCCCGCCCTTCGTGGCGCGCGGTCCGAGCGCGAGGTGCACGCTCTTCACCTGCTGGGCGACGTCGACCCCGCAGTCCTTGGCCAGGCGCGCGAGGCGTGCCGCGAGATCGGGGTCGCGCACGAGCATCTGGTCGACCGCGCGCACGACGACGTCCGCCTGCGCGAGCTGGCGGACGTCGATGCCGACCACCACGGTCGCATCCGAGGGAATGGCCCCGAGCGCCGCGACGGGCGCCGAACCACCCGCCGCCCCCTTCTTCTTCTTGCAGCCACCCGCGACCAGGCTCGCCGCGACGAGCGCCGCGACGATCAGGCGAGTGGCGATGGCGCGGGCGGACGACAAGCCGATCAGAACGGAGACGACTTGGCCATCTCGATCATTTCATCGATCTGCTTCTGGTCGAACTTGAACGACGCGACCACGTCGGCGCCCTTCGACGACACCTTCACGCTGTCGAGGAACTTGCCGGCCGGCGTCTTCTTGAGCTCCTCGGTGCCCATCTTGTAGAAGCCCACCATGGCGCTCGCCGCGTCGGCATCCTCCATGCGGATGCGCGACTCGCCGTCGACGCCGCTGGCCACGTTCAGCCAGCCGAAGACCGCCTTGATCTTGAAGGGCAGCGGGTTCTGCTGCATGAACTTGGCGTTGCCGTTCATGACCATGAACAGCGACGAGCCGGTCTTCACCTCGTCGAGCAGCTTGACGAAGGCCTGCGAGCTGGTGAGGCCGTCGCCCTCCTTGGCCGCGGCCGCCGCCTGGAGCGCGGCCTTGTCGGCGAACTGATCCTCGCCGGTCATGACGATGAGCGCGGTGCTGTCGTCGATGAAGAGGGTGCGGAACTTGGGCTCGCCGTTCTCGAGGAACTCGATGTAGTCGCCGTCGATGTTGGCGGTCTTGCCCTCGGCGGCCTTCTCGGCCGCCGCCTTCTTGATGCAGTCGATCGCCGGGCCCTTCTCGAAGCCGCGCACGAAGATCGTCGCCGCCTCGAGGCCGCCGCCCATGCTCGGCTGCATGCCCATGATGACGCCGGTGAGCTTCTCCATCGGGTCGAAGCCGCACTTGGTCTTGAACTCGTCGAGGCCCTTGCCGGCCTTCTCCATGATCATCGGCTCGTACTTCTTGAAGACGGCGCTCTTGCGCATCGACTGGAAGTCGATGCCGATGACGATGTCGGTCTCCTTGGGCATCGCCGCGAGGGCGCGCTTGATGCCGCCTTGCGCCGGCGCGATCGCGGAGGCGCCAGCCGTGCCGGTGGCGCCGCCGCCGCTGCCGCCACCACTCTTGCCCTTGTCACAGGCAAACAACGCCGTCGCGAGGGCGAGCGGCAGAACGATCTTCCGAGCGAGCTTGGTCATTTCTCTGGGGTCCTCCCGAAGGCCCCGCGGTTGTAACACGACCACCCTCCCCCGCAACGCTCGTGTCTCAGCGGTATGGCATAAAGCCCGCGCGATGCCGTGGAAACGTCACATCCTGCGCGACGCGCAGATCTGGGCCGAGGTCGACGCGGCCGGCAACCTCGTCACCGACGAGGCCGGTCGCGTCGCCGTCGTCTACAAGCGCGACCCGGCCGCCAAGGTCTATCGCGCGGGCGCCCGCAACCTCGGCGCGGTCGCCGACGCGCCGGTCGAGCCCGACCTCGGCCCCGCGGCCGTTCGTCCCGAGCGCAGCCCGAGCGCCAGCGCGGGCCAGTCGAAGGGCGCGGGCAAAGCGGGCTCCTCGAAGGCCGCGCTCGGCCCCGCGTCGAAGGACACGATCCACATCTGGACCGACGGCGCGTGCACCGGCAACCCGGGCCCGGCGGGCCTCGGCGTCGTCCTCATCGACGGCGACAACCGGCGCGAGCACTCCGAGTACCTCGGGCAGGGCACGAACAACATCGCCGAGCTCACCGCGATCCTGCGCGGGCTCGACATGGTGAGCGACGTCGCCCGCCCGGTGCGCGTCTACACCGACTCGAGCTACTCGATCGGGGTCCTGTCGATGAACTGGAAGGCCAAGGCCAACGTCGAGCTGATCGCCGAGATCCGCGACCGCCTGCGTGTCTTCCCGCGGCTCGCCTTCGTCAAGGTCGCGGGCCACGCCGGCATCCCCGAGAACGAGCGCTGCGACGAGCTCGCCCGCGGCGCGATCGTGGCGGGCCGCCGCAGCCGCATCTAAGGCATCAGCGGACCGAACATCGCGACGAGGCGCTCGAGCTGCGCGAGGTCGAAGCGCACGTCGACGACGACGTCGGCGCCTTCCGCGGTGACCGACAGCGCGCGCGCGAGGTCGTCGTACGGCCCGCCCCGGAGCGTATCGAGGCCCATCTGGAACATCTGCGCCAGCGATCCGGCGTCGCCGCCGGCGCCGACCTCGATCACGAGCGTGCCGACGAGCGCGCGCGCCGGATCGGCGCTGGTGTGGAGCTCCGCGCGCAGGGAGCGGACGGCGTACGGCATCGCCGCGAACAGCGGCGCGTTCCCGTTCACCGCGAACCACGCGGTGGCGCGCGTATCGACGCGGTCGAGGACCTGCCGGAACATCGGGGAGCCGGTGAGCCCGTCGTCGCGCCGGCGCGCCCGCGCCTCCTCGACCGCGGCGCGATCGGTCATGTTGCCCTGGCGCGAGACCACCAGCAGGGTCTCGGCGTCGACGAAGGCGAGCCCGAGGGTCGCCGCCCCGCCCTCGCGCAGCTCGAGGTAGTCGCTGTCGACGCGCAGGGTGTTGTCGTCACCACGCGCCCGCGCCGCGTCGGCGGCCCGCTCGAAGCACACCGTGGTCGCCGCCTGATCGAAGCCGCGCACGAACATCGTGGCGTCGATCTCCGGCCGGCCGAAGCCCTTGGCCCCGAGGAGCAACGTGTCGAGCGTCGCGACCGGATCGAAGTCACACAGCTGCGTGATCTCGCCGAGCACCTCGCCGCCCTGCGCGCGCAGCCACGGCTCGATCCGCTCCCACAGCACCGACCCGCGCAGCCGCTTCACGTCGAGCTCGAGCACGAGCTCGGTGTCCTTGGGCATCATCGCCAGCGCGCCGTCGAGCGACAGCCGCGGCCTCGCCGTCCGCGACGGCTCCACCGGCTGGTTGGTCACCGGCGCGCGCGGCGTGGTGGAGGCGCCGGGGCCACAGGCCGCCGCGAACGCGAGCATCACGCACAGGTGCGACGACCTCATGCCCGCGAGTATGTCACGCGGCTTCGCGCTGGGCCCACGTCGCCGCCTGGCGCAGGGTCACGGCGCGACGCTCGGCGACCAGCGCCGCGAGCACCTCGTCGAGCGCGGCCAGCTTGACGTCGAGTGGCACCCGCAGATCGGGCTGGCGCGCCACCAGCTCCCCGGGGATCCCGTCGAGCTCGGCGTCGATGAGGTCGATGCCGTGCAGCTCGAGGTTGAAGAGCTTCCGCGAGCGCATCGCCGCGAGCCCGCGCGCGCGCAGCCACGGCGGCGCCAGGATGAGCGTCGTCCCGATCGCCGGCAGCCGCGTCCACGGCGTCACCGCGATCGGCAGCTCGATGACGGGCGACTGCCCGCGGCGCCACGGCGCCGACATCGCCGGCCGGTACGGCACGGTCGGCGCGACCAGCGCGCGCGGATCGGTGAGGACGGCGCCGCTCGGGCGGCCGAGCGCGCGCAACGCCGCCATGACCGCCGCCTTGGCGGCGTAGTACCCCGGCGCCGGATAGATCGACGAGTCGTAGACGTACCCGCGCCTCGCCAGCTCGGCGAGCATCACCGCCGAGAGGTCGTAGCCGGGCGCGCGGAAGCCGGCGATCGGGCGGCCGGTGATCGCGCGTAGCCGTTCGTCGCACGCGCCGATCTCGCGGGCGACGTCGGCGGGCGAGCGGCGCGCGAGATCGTACGGGTGCGTGTGCGAGTGGTTGCCGAGCTCGTCGCCCGCGGCGTGACGCTCGGCGAGCAGCGCGCGCGCGGCGGTCGCCGCCGGCTCACCCACGACGTCGGCGTCGAGATCCTCGCCGACGACGAACCAGGTCGCCGGCATGCCGTGGCGCGCGAAGAGCTCGGCGAGCCGCGGCACCGCGCGCCGCAGCACCAGATCGCGCAGCTCGCGCGGCGGCTCGCCCAGCGCGTGGATGCGGTAGTAGCAGGGCAGCGGATCGAGATCGACGGAGACGGCGACGAGCGGGTCGGTCACGACACGCCCGCTACGGCTGTCCGCCGAACCGGATGACCCAGGTGAGCTTGGCGAGGCCGCGCATCACGCCCGGCACGCGCTTCACCAGGTTGATCGCCGGCGGCCGCTTCTCCTCGAGCCGCACCGGGATCTCGATGATCGACAGGTCGGCGCGCCCCGCGCGGATCACCAGCTCGCTGGCGAAGAGGTCCTTGTCGATCACGCACTGGTGCACGATCGGCTCGAGCGTCGCGCGGCGGAACGCCTTGAGGCCGTGGGTGTCGGTGCCGTGGAAGTCGAGCGACACGCGCAGCATGCCGTTGATCACGCGCGTCGCCGCGCGCCGGAAGATCGGGCGCTGGTCGCGCGCGCCGCGCATCGCCTTGGAGCCGACGACCATGTCGCAGCCGCGCGCGCGTAGCAGCGCCAGCGCGCGCCGGTAGAAGTCGGTGTCGCACAGATCGATCTCGTCGCAGATGACCAGCTCGCCGCGCGCCATCAGGATGCCCTGGCGCAGCGCCTTGCCGTAGTTGGGCTCGCCGAGCGAGAACGTGCGCACCTCGGGCATCTCGTCGGCGAGGCCGCGCGCCAGATCGACGGTGGCGTCGCGCGAGCCGTTCTCGGCGAGGATGATCTCGAACTGCAGCTCGGGCGCGCCGAGATCCTCGCGCACGAGCGCCAGGCCCTTGCGCAGCTCCGTCACCGCCTCGCGCAGGATCCCCTCCTCGTTGTAGACGGGGATCACGATGGAGACGTCGGGGGCGCGGTCGGCCATGCCTCGGCGCTTTTAGCACTACTTCTCTCCCACCACACCAGGCCGGCGGCGACCGCGCCGCACGCCGCCGCCACCAGGTAGATCGCGGGATAGCCGAAGGCCTTGGCGATCGGACCGAGCACGAACGCCGCGCCGGTCACGCCGCCGCCGAACGCGAACGTCGCCGCCGCCACCGCGCGGCTGCGCCGGCCGCCGCTGCGCTCGACGACGACCGCCTGCATCGTCGGGTAGTAGACGCCGTGGCAGAAGCCGTAGACCAGCCCGATCGGGACCAGCTGCCAGGTCGCGCCCAGGAACGCCATCGCGACGAGGATGAGCGCGTGGCCGAGCAGCGCGGGCGCCGCGGCCTGCCGCCGCCCGATGCGATCCGACAGCGTGCCCATGAAGAGGCGCACGGAGATCGCGGCCGCGACGTAGGCGACGAAGAACGGCGTCACGTACGCGGCGCCGGCCTCGGGGCCGTGATCGGCGAGGAACGTCCAGATCGCGCCGAAGCCGACGCCGGCGAGCACCGTCGCCGCCAGCGGCGCCATCGCGGGCCCGCGCGGTCCGTCGTCGGCCGCCTCGTGGCGCGCGACCGGCGGGAGGGCGATCGCGACGGCGGCGCCGGCCACGCCCGCGCCGGCCCCGAACCACCACACCGCGCTCCAGCTCACCGTGTCGCGCAGCACGGCGGCGATGACGGGTCCCACCGCCTGCGCCGCCAGCGTGAGCACCCCGGCGAGGCCGAGCGCCTCGCCCAGCCGCCCCGGCGGCGCGGTCTCGGCGACGTACGCCGCCGCGCCGACGAGCACCTGGGCGAAGCCGAAGCCCTGGAGCGCGCGCCCGGCGGCGAAGCCCGCGGGCCCGTCGGCGAGCGCAAAGCCCGCGGCGCCGGCGCCCGCGACCAGGCAGCCGACCGCCATCACGCGCGCGTGCCCGAAACGGAGGCAGAACCAGCCGACCAGCGGCGAGATGACCAAGGACGCCAGGCTGAACGCGCCCATGACCACGCCGATCTCGTCCTCGTGATAGCCGCGATCGCCGAGGAAGCGCGGCGACAGCACGAACACGTTCGGCACCTGCGCGCCGAGGAAGAGCGTGACCGACACCAGCACCAGGGCTGGCGTGACTAGTGGGTGAGGGTCGCGGGCCACGGCACGGAACGCAAGGCGGTGACCTCCGCGACGACGACGCCACCGCTCTCGTCCGCGGTCGCGGTCCCGGCGCTGCCCGCGCGCTGCGCGAGCCGGCGCGGCGACGAGAACACCTCGGACTCCCCGGGATCGAGCACGCGGACGTGGGCCTCGAGCTCGCGCTCGGTGACGAGCTCGCGCAGCCAGCGCGCCGGCTCGCCGAGCTTCTCGTACGACAGCCGGAACGCGCCGTGGTGGATGGGGATGAGCAGCCGCGCGCGCAGGTCCTCGAACGCGTAGAGCGCGTCGAGCGGGCTCATGTGGCGCGCGCGGAACGACAGGGGCAGGAAGCCGCCGATGGGCAGGAGCGCGAGGTCGGGCGCGTGATCGCGGCCCGCCTCCTCGAAGCCCGGCCCGTAGGCGCCGTCACCGCAGACGTAGACGCTCGGGCCTTCGCCGGCGAGGAAGTACGCGCTCGTGCGCGCGAGCTCGTCGTCGTCGCCGCCGTGCGACGCACGGCACGCCGCGACGCGCACGCCCTCGAGCGTCACGTCGGCGCCGGCGGCGAGCTCGATGACGCGCGCGAAGCCGAGCGAGGACACCCGCGCCGCCGCGCCGGGGGGCAACACGATCGTCGCGGTGCGCGGCAGCATCGCCAGGGTCGGCAGGTGGAGGTGGTCGTGGTGGGCGTGGCTGATGACGGCGACGTCCACGCCCGCGAGGTCGCCCGGGCCGAGGCCGGGCTCGACGGCGCGGTGCACGCCGCCGACCCAGCGGCCGAGCATCGGGTCACACACGACGGTCGCGCCGCGGTAGCGCACGAGCGCGGTGGCGTGCCCACCGAACGTGATCGCGACCTGGCCCGGGGCGGGCCGCGGGATCGGCTCGCCGCGGACGCGCGCCGGGGTCCGGAACCAGCGCCCGGCCCACGACGCGATCAGGCTCGACGAGCGGGCGACACGCACCTTGCGGTGGAGGCGGTCGAGCTCGGCCTTGCGGGCCTTCCAGTCCACCGACCGAGTGTGAGGTCCGCAGCGTCGCGTCGCAAGTATACGACGCGGTGGTTGCGGCGGGGCCGGCACCTCTCGTACGGTCCGGGACGATCGTGCCACCGCAGCCCCTCGACCTCGCGAGGCACCCGCTCGCCCTGCCGGCCTGGATCCTCGGGCTCGCCCTCCTCTGCCTCGTGCCCGCGATCGGCACGCCCGGGTTGTGGGAGCCGCAGGAGATGGCGGTGGCGGACGAGGCCGCGGCGCGCGCCGACAAGACGTACAAGCCGGCGGTGCCGGCGACCTCGTGCAAGAAGGGGCCGGAGCTCGACAGCCCGCGCACCCTGAGCCCGCGCGCCGCCGCGTGGGGGCTCGACACCTTCGCGGGCTCGGACGGCGGCGCGCGCCTGCCGTTCGCGCTGCTCGGGCTGCTCGGCGTCATGGCCGCCTTCGGGACCGCGTGGCGGCTCGGCTCGCCGCGCGCCGGCTTCTTCGCCGGGCTCGTCCTCTGCTCGTTCCCGCTGTGGGCGATGTCCTCGCGCCAGCTCACGAGCGACATCGGCGTCGCGACCGGCGCGACGCTCATGGCGTACGGCCTGGCCGCCCTGTGCCGGCCGTTCACCCGGCGCGCCGAGCTCCTCGCGCTGGACGTCGCCAGCGCATGCGCGGCGCTCACCGCCGGCTCGTGGCTCGCCTTCCACGGCGGCGGCGTGCTCCTCGGGCTCGTGCCGCCGCTCGCCGCGTTCGCGATCGCCGGCACCTTCGGCGCGCCGCTCGCCGTGCGTGGTCTGCGCGCGGTGTGGGCCACGATCGATCGACGCCCGCTGCGCACGGGCGCGCCACCGCCGGTGGAGGTGCCGCCCGCGGCGGTCGCCCTCGTCGCGGGCGCGGCGGCGCTCGGCCTCGGCGGGTGGCTCGTCTACCAGATCTTCGAGCTCGGGCCGCTGACCGTGGGGACGCGGCAGGTGTTCGGCAAGAGCATCCTCACCGAGGACTGCTACTCGAGCCTGCTCGGCGGGATCTGGCGCAACGACGACGACCTGCGCTCGACCTACGACAGCCTGTTCGAGCACATCGGCTTCGGCATGTTCCCGTGGGCCGTGCTCGTGCCGGTCGCGCTCGGCGCGCTGGCCACCGGCGCGTGCGGCGAGCGCCGCCGGTTCGCGGGCGCGGTCGTGCTCGGCTGGGCCGCGGCGGCGTGGCTGTGCGCCGCCGTGTTCAACCGCAAGGTCGGCTTCGCGCTCTACCCCGGCTTCCCGGCGTGCGCCGTCGGCGTCGGCCTCTGGCTCGACGCCGTGCTCGCGCGGCGCGACGACCTGGAGCGCCCGGACGCCGACCGCAGCGGCTGGACGATGACGCCGTGGGTGCTCATCGGCCTCGTGATCGTCGCCGGCGTGATCGTGATGGCCAAGGACCTGTCGGCGTTCCCGGAGCGCCTGACCTCGCTCATGGTCGGCGGCGACCAGATCAAGTACCCGACCAACGCGCGCTTCCTGGGCGCGCCGATGAAGGCGTGGCTCTGGGTCCTCGGGCTCGGCGTGGCGATCCCGCTCGCGTTCGCGGCGTGGCTGTGGCGGCCCGACGGCCGGTCGATGTTCGCGCCGGTCCCGCGGTACGGCGTCATCGTCGCCCTCGTCGTGACCGCCCTCACCGGCCTCTTCTGGACCCACGTCTGGCACCGCGGGCTCTCGGAGAACCTGTCGTCGAAGCAGGTGTTCCAGGTCTACCGCGACACGCGCAAGGCCGACGAGCCGCTCGCGATCATGGGCTCGATGGGCAACGCGCCGCGCTACTACGCCGGCGGCAAGACCGAGACGATCGCCGGCCGCGATCAGCTGCTCGAGTACCTGGCGCGCCCGACGCGCGTGTTCGCGCTGGTGCCCGCGTCCGAGCTGTGCCCGATCCACGCCCAGCGCACCGAGCAGGGCGGCTACCACGTCCTCGACGACACCAACGCGCGCTTCATGCTGCTGTCGAACCAGCTCGGCCGCGCCCGGGACAAGAACCCGCTGGCGACGGCGATGACGCGCACGCCGCCGGCGTGGCTGGCCAGCGCCGGCGAGAAGGTGCTGGGCACCTGGGACAACCAGATCCAGCTCGTCGGCATGCAGGTGCCCAAGAAGGTCGCGCGCGGCGAGAAGTTCACGATGACGCTGGTGTGGAAGGTGATCGCCCCGGTGAACGGCGGCTGGAAGATCTTCGTCCACATCGACGGCGGCGGCTCGCGCATCATCGGCGACCACGATCCGATCCGCGGCCGCTGCGCGACCAACTTCTGGAAGGTCGGCGACTACGTGATCGACACGTTCCAGGTCGAGGCCGGCAACGCCTCGTTCCCGACCCAGGCCTACGACATCTGGGTCGGCTTCTTCACCGGCTCGAACCCCAACTGGCGCAACATGCCGGTCAGCGGCGCGCCCGACGGCATGAAGGACGGCAACAACCGCGTGAAGGTCGGGCAGCTGCGGCTGGTGAGCTCGCGCGGCGGCTGCTGCAGCGCGGGTGACGACGCGGGCGCGCGCGGCGCCGGCCTGCTCGCCCTGCTGGTGGCGCTCGCGCTCGTCCGCCCGCGGCGCCGGCGGACGACGTAGCGCGCGTCGAGGGTCGCCGGTCCGAGCCCCATTGCGCCCGGACGGACCCAGGGTTATGACCTGCGAGATGGCTCGGACCAAGACCGCCGAGATCGAGGCGCGCGCCGCCGAGCGCCGCGCCTCGCCGCGCGTCCTGGTCGACCTCGACGTCGATTACCGGAGCGAGGACACGTACCTGTTCGCCTCGAGCCGCGACATCTCCGAGACCGGCATCTTCGTGCGCACGATCGAGCCGCTGCCGCCGGGCACGCAGCTCAACCTGCGCTTCCGGCCCGACGACGACGAGGTGCTCGAGCTCGAGGGCGAGGTCATCTGGGTCAACCCGTACCGGCCCGACGCGCTCGCCAACCTCGACCCGGGGATGGGCGTTCGCTTCGTCGCGCTGCGCACCGTCGTGCGCCGACGCCTGCTCGAGCTGATCCGCCGCATCGCCTATATCGACTGAAGCATCGAACGACGACTCCGACCCCGACTCCGATCCAGCGAGGACGTTCATGGCCATCGTCTGCGGAACCGATCTGTCCGACCTGTCGACGAGCGCGCACGCCACGGCGCTCGCGATCGCGCGCCGCCGCGGCGACAAGGATCTCGTGCTCGTCACCGTCGTCGATCCCCAGGTCGCCGGCGGCGAGGCCGAACGCAAGGCCGCCGAGGTACGCGGCCAGCTCGACGCCGTGATCGCCAGGCTCGGTGAGGGCACGGGCGTGCGCGTCCGCGGCGACGTGATCGTCGGCCCGACGATCCCCTCGCTGGTCGCCGCCACCGAGACCGAGGGCGGCGACCTGCTCGTCGTCGCCTCGAAGGGGCACAGCAACTCGCCGCTGATGAAGCTCGGCGGGATCTCCGAGGGCGTCGTCGTCGCGGCGAGCGTGCCCGTGCTCGTCGTCCGCGACGCGGCGCCGTTCGAAGCGTGGGCGCGCGGCGAACGCGCGCTGCGCGTCATGATCGGCCTCGACGAGTCGGCGAGCTGCGAGCAGGCGCTGGTGCTCCTCCGCAAGCTCCGCAGCTACGGCCCGGTCGACGTCATCGCCGCCCACGTCTACTACGCCGACGAGGCCGCGCGCCGGTACGGCGTCAAGACCCGCTCGATGGTCGAGGGCGACCCGGAGATCGAGCGGCTGCTCGCCCGCGATCTCGAGCGCCGCCTCGGCACCCTCGAGGGCGAGGGTCAGGTGCTCATCCGCCCGCGATGCGGCCTCGGCCGCATCGGCGATCACCTGCTCGAGATCGCCGACGGCGAGGGCGTCGACGTCGTCCTCATCGGCACGCGGCAGAAGGGCGGCCTCGGCCGGCTCTCGTCGGTGTCGTCGCTCGTCCTCCACGACGCCAAGCAGTCGATCTGGTGCGTCCCCACGTCGGCGCACCTGGGCCGCCTCGAGGTGCCGCGCTTCCGCGTCGCCGTCGTCGCGACCGATCTCTCCGACTTCGGCAACCATGCCGTCGCCTACGGCTACACGCTCGTCGGCGAGCGCGGCGGCGAGGTCCACCTGGTGCACGTGCGCGACGAGGATCACGAGGGCTCGGACGTGGCCGACATCGAGCGCCGCCTGCGGGCGCTCGTGCCGGCGAACCAGGCGAACGTGACGACCAAGGTCGACGTCGTCACCGGCGACGACACGGCTCAGCTCATCGGCGAGGCCGCCGAGCGCCTGGGCGCCGATGTGGTGGTGATCGCATCACGTGGCAGATCGGGCATCGCCCGCGCCCTCCTCGGATCGGTCGCCGACAAGCTGTTGCGCACCTGCCGTCGTCCGGTCCTGGTCCTGCGTCCACCGACGGAGTAAGGTCGCGCCCAAATGAGGGACGCGTACGTCGTTCTGTGCCTGGGGGCCTCCGCGCTCGTCGGGCTCGCCGCCTGTGGTGACAACCTCCAGGGCAACCGCCCGCCCGTGGCGAGTGACAGCAACGTCACGACCCCCGAGGACACGCCGATCAGGGTCACGGTCAACGTGACCGATCCCGATCCGGGTGACGGCCTGACGTTCCTGTTCAGCCAGCCAGCGCACGGGACGATCACCCAGGAGGGCGGCTCGATCACGTACCGCCCGGACGACGACTACCACGGCCCCGACGCGATCCACGTCGACATCAGCGACGGCACCTACGACGTCGGCGCCAGCATCGCGATCACCGTCACGCCCGTGAACGACGCGCCGGTCGCGGTCGACGACGCGCTCGCCGGAAACGAGGATCAGGACGTCGTGGTCACCGGCACGACGCTGGCCAGCAACGACCTGGATGTGGAGGGCGACGCGCTCACCGTGACCGACGTCGCGCCCCCGAGCGTGGGCACGATCGATCTCACCTCCGACACGATCCGGTTCACCCCACCGGCGGACTTCAGCGGCACCGCGACCTTCGAGTACACGGTCAGCGACGGCGAGGCCACCGACACCGGCACCGTGACCGTCACGATCGGCGGCGTGAACGACCCGCCGGTGGCCGTGAACGACGCCGCGACCACGCCCGAGGACACCGCCGTCGCCATCACCGCCGCCACGCTCGTCGCCAACGACACCGACGCCGAGGGCCAGACGTTGTCGGTCACCGGCGTGAGCAACGCGATGAACGGCACGGTGGCGCTCGCCGCCGGCACGGTCACCTTCACGCCTGCCCCCGACTTCCACGGCGCCGCCAGCTTCGACTACACCGTCAGCGACGGCGCGGCGAGCGACACCGGCACGGTCAACGTGACCGTCACGCCGATCAACGACCCCCCGGTCGCCGCCGCCCAGAGCGTCACCACGGCCGAGGACACGGCGATCGTGATCACCGTCTCCGGCACCGACGTCGAGAACGACGCGCTCACCTTCGCCACCGGAACCGGCCCGGCGAACGGCACGCTCGGCGCATACACCCAGGTGACCCCGACGACCGCCACGGTGACGTACACGCCGGCGGCGAACTTTAACGGGAGCGACTCCTTCACGTTCACGGCCAACGACGGCGCGGCCACGTCCACGCCCGCCACCATCACGATCACGGTCACCGCCGCCAACGACGGGCCGGTGGCGACGCCGGGCATGACGACCACCAACGAGGACACGGCGGTCACCATCACGCTGGTCGGCGCCGACCCCGATGGCGACGCGCTCACCTTCGCCGTGGCCACCGCTCCGGCGCGCGGCGCGCTCGGCGCGATCACCCAGCTCACGCCGACCACCGCGTCGGTGACGTACACGCCGAACGCCGACAGCGATCAGGACGACTCCTTCACGTTCACCGTGAACGACGGCACGGCGACCTCGGCGCCGGCCACGTTCACGATCGACGTCGTGCCCGTGAACGACAACCCGGTCGCGGTGGACGATACCGACTCGACCGGTCGGAACACCGCGATGGTGCGCCCGGCCGCCAACTACGCGGGCAACGACACCGACATCGACGGCCCCGGTCCGCTCACCATCACCGCCGTCCAGGACGCGGTGAACGGCTCGGTCGCGCTCGCCGGCGGGACGATCACGTTCACGCCCGACACCGACTTCGTCGGGGTGGCCCGCTTCGACTACGTCCTGAACGACGGCGACGGCGGCACCGACGTCGGCCGCGTCACCGTGACCGTGATCGACACCAACACCCCGCCCGTCGCGGTCGACGACACCGACACGACCGACGAGGACGTCGCGATGGTGCGCAGCGCGTCGACCTACACCGCCGACGACGTCGATCCCGATCCGCAGACCCTCACGATCGTCGCGGTGCAGAACCCGGTGAACGGCAACGTGACGATCGACGTGCCGACCCAGATGATCACGTTCACGCCGACCGCCGACTACCACGGCCCCGCGTCGTTCGAGTACGTCGTGTCCGACGGCATCGCCACCGACGTCGGCCTGGTCGCCGTGACGGTGAACCCCGTCGACGACCTGCCGGTCGCGGTCGCGGACACCGACACGGTGGACGAGGACGCGAGCGTCACCACCAACGTGCTGGCCAACGACACCGGCCTGGGCGACGGCGGCCTCGTCGTCACCATCGAGGTCGCCGCGACCAGCGGTAGCGCGGTGGCGCAGGGCGACAACACCGTCCTCTACACGCCCGCCGCGAACTTCCACGGCACCGCCTCGTACTCCTACCGCGTCGCGGACGCCGACGGCGACTTCGCGATCGCGGTCGTGACCATCACCGTGGGTCCCGTCAACGACCCGCCGGTGGCGGCGGACCAGTCGCCGACGATGAACGAGAACACGACGCTCACGATCACGCTGACCGCGACGGACGTGGACGTGCCGGCGCAGCAGCTCACGTTCGCGGTCGCCACCGGGCCGGCGAACGGCACGCTCGGCGCGATCGTGTCGACGGGCCTGACCACGGCCACCGTCACCTACACGCCGACAGCGAACTACGTCGGCCCCGACTCGTTCACGTTCACCGCGAACGACGGCACCGCGACGTCGGCGCCGGCCACCGTCTCGATCACGGTGAACAACGTGGTCGTGTGCAACGACGGCCAGGTCGAGGCGCCCGAGACCTGTGACGACGGCGACAACGACCCGGGCGACGGCTGCTCGGCGACCTGCCAGGAGGAGCCGGGCTGGGATTGCACCGGGGCGCCCAGCGTCTGCACCGCGATCTGTGGCGACGGCATCCTGATCGCCGGCGAGGAGGAGTGCGACGACGCCAACGCCGTCGACACCGACGGGTGCACCAGCCAGTGCGTCGCCGGCGCGGTCTGCACGGTGGCGATCTTCGCCGGCGGCGACCGCTTCGCGACCGACCCGGCGACCGGCCACTGCTACGTGTCGTACGACGGCGAGCAGACCACGTTCGCGGCCGCCCAGTCGGCCTGCGTCTCGGTCACCGGCCACCTGGTGAGCATCACGAGCGAGGAGGAGCAGGCCATCGCGGCGTCGGTCCAGAACCCCGACGAGAACCCGTGGATCGGCCTCACGGACGCGATGGTCGAGGGCTCCTTCGGCTGGATCACCACCGAGGCCCTCGGCTACACCAACTGGAGCATGGGCCAGCCCGACGGCGGGGATCCCGAGGACTGCGTGAACTTCTTCAGCACGGCGCTCTCGTCGACGGGCGGGACCGGCACGTGGAACGACACCGCCTGCGACTTCATCGGCTTCACCGCCGGCCGCGTGTGCGAGATCGAGGAGAACCCCTGCGGCAACGGCACGCTCGAGGCCGCCCTCGCCGAGCAGTGCGACGACGGCAACAACGCCAGCTTCGACGGCTGCAACGCGAGCTGCCAGAACGAGACGCTGTTCTTCAGCGAGTACATCGAAGGCTCGAGCAACAACAAGGCGGTCGAGATCGCCAACCCGTTCCTCACGCCGCGGGATCTCACCGGCTGCGCGCTACGCCTCTACACCAACGGCTCGGCGACCGTGAGCCAGAGCGTGAACCTCACGCAGACGATCGCCCCAGGCGACGTCTTCGTCGCCTGTCACGGCAGCGCGGTCGCAGCCATCACCGGGCAGTGCGACCTCATCAACAACGCGGTCATCAACTTCAACGGTGACGACGCGATCGAGCTGTTCTGCAGCGGCGCGACCATCGACGTCATCGGACAGATCGGGTTCGATCCGGGGACCGAGTGGGGAGCGGGCTTGACCTCGACCGCCGACAACACGATTCGACGCAAGTGCAGCGTCACCCGCGGCGATACCGTCGGGAACAACGTCTTCGATCCGGCCGTCGAGTGGGGAGGCTTCGCGCAGGACACGTTCACGGGAATCGGCACCTACCAGTGCGTCCCGTGACGGCTTGATCGCGGACGCGTGTCGGGTATGGTGCGCGCCCGATGACCACGGAGCTCCTGAGCGGCCACGAGATCGACTTCCTCATCCGGCTGGCCGCGTGCCTGGTGTGCGGCACCGTCATCGGCATCGAGCGCGAGCTGCGCGGCAAGCCGGCGGGCATCAGCACCCACTGCTTCGTCATCGCGGGCGCGTGCCTGTTCACGATGGTGTCGGCGGTCGCCGACCCCAACAGCAAGGCGCGCGTCGCCGCGCAGGTCGTGTCGGGGGTCGGCTTCCTCGGCGCGGGCATGATCATCAAGGCGACCGGTGACAAGATCCGCAACCTCACGACCGCGGCGGCGGTCTGGTTCGCCGCCGCGATCGGGCTCGCCATCGGCGTCGGCTGGCTCGTGGTCGCCGGCGCCGCCACGCTCTACGCCGTGATCGTCCCGCGCATCCCGCACGCCAAGAAGTTCCTGCGCGACCAGGGCGACGACGAGTAGTCGCTCACGCGCGGGGGCCGACCGGGAAGCCGTCGGGGCCGAGCGTGCCCGAGCGCCAGAGGTCGCCGCGGATCGGGAGCCAGAGCGTCGCGCCGGGCAGACACCGGCCGTGCGCGGTCACGTCGATCCCGTCGGGGCGCCAGCTCACCAGGTGGACCTGACCACGGCCGCCGAGATCGAGCGCGGCGACGGGCGGGCCGCCGACGTCGTCCAGCGGCGGCAGCGGGGCGCCGGTGCGCGCGTCGCGACGCAGGACGGCGCCGCCGTGCCGCCAGACCAGCTGCGGCCGACCGTCGCCGTCGAGATCGACGAGGAGCGGGGGCGCCGCCGCGCTCGCCGCGAGCGGGGCGACGCGCTCGCGCCAGCGCTCCTTGCCGGTGCCGTCGAACGCGACGAGGACCGGGCCGAACCAGGGCGCGTTGACGAGGTACGGCACGACGATCACGTCGTCCTCGGGCCGACCGTCGCCGAGCAGCGCGAGCGGCGCGACGTGGCTCGCGAAGTGCGCGTGCGACGGGCGCTGGGCCTCCTCGCAGAGCTCCCACGGCGCCGTGCGGAAGTCGTAGGAGCCGACGGCCCCGCCGCCGACGCGGTGACCGCCCGGGCCCCACAGCCCGAGCGTCACCGTCGGGTTCCCGTCGAAGACACGCTCGAGCGAGGCGACCACGAAGCCGGGCGCGCGGCGGCGCGCCAGGATGGCGGCCGGCGTGCCGAGGTCGCCGCGAAAACGCTGGCGCGCCGCGCCGTGGGCCGACAGCCCGGTGACACCCAGCGCGTCGACGAGCGCGCCGCCCTGCCCTTGCCACCCGCCGGCGAGCGGCGAGACGCCGCAGGTGAGCCCGTCGATCGCGACCCCGCCGACCGCGAGCTCGCGACCGCCGACGCCGTCGAGGACGATCGGGGCGAGCGCGCCGTGATCCCACGGCTCGCGGCCGGCGCGGCGGGGCACGTCGATGCGCGCGCGTGCTCGCCCGGCGGCGTCGATGACGTGGAGCGCGCGGTCGCTCCACGCGTAGAGCTCGCCGAGACCGTCGCCGTCGAGATCCGCGACCAGCCCGCCGCGGAGCTCGTCGTCGACGCGCACCGCCAGTCGCTCGCCGCCGTCGGGATCGAAGCCGCGAACGACCGTGCGCACGACCGTCGAATGTTCGTCGGGCCAGAGCGCGAGCACGGGCAGGTGTGGCCAGCCGACGACGATCCGCCCCGGATCCGGCAAGGCGACGTCGAGCCGCAGCCCGCGCACGGGCGCGGGGCGCGCGAGCATCGTCGGCGGCACGGGCGGCGACGGCGACACCGGCGGCGGCAGCGACGCGCTCGGCAGCCCGATCGCCGTCGGGACGACGCCACCCAGCTCGCCGGCCAGCGCGTGCAGCGCCGGCTCGATCTCGGCGACGAACGGCCGGCGCTCGCGCTCCACGGCGCACAGCCGCGCGAACATCCGCGCGATCCGCGCGTCGACACGCTCGAGCTCATGAGCCGGCAGCGGCTCCGCGCGCACCAGCCGATCCATCCACTCGTGGAAACCGGCCTGGGGCAGCGGCAACCGGCCCACCACCAGCTCGAACAGGCTCACGCCCAGCGCGTAGGTATCGAGCCGTGCATCGACGTCACCGCTGACGCACTCGGGCGCCATGTACGGCAGCGTGCCCGCCGGCGGCGCGTCGTAGCCCGGCCCGGTTCGCGCGTCCATCGCCGGCAGCGACACGCCGAAGTCGATCACCTTCACGCCGCGCGCGGTGAGGATCGCGTTCGACGGCTTCACGTCGCGATGGAGCACGTGCGCCGCGTGGATCGCGACGAGGCCGCTCGCCATCTGCGCCACCATCGCGACGGCCTCGGCCGGCGACACCGCGCGCGCCTGCCGGTAGTGCATCAGGTCGAGCCCGTCACACAGCTCGCTCACCACGATCGCGACGCCGTGCTCGGTCACGAAGCCGTCGATCATGCGCGCGACGTGCGGGCTCCGGACGCGCATCGCGAGCGCCACCTCGTTGCGGAACGCCGCCGGCTCGAACTGGTGGACCACGGCGAGCGCCACGTCGAGCCCCTCCTCCGTGTCCCGCGCCCGCCAGACCTGCTTCATGCCCCCCTGCCCCAGAAGCCGCACGAGCACGTACTTCCCGAACTGCGCCCCCGGGTGCATGCCCTGATTCTGCACTGAGATCAGTCTGTTAGCCCGTGTAATCCCAAGTAACGTTGCCGACCGTCCTGACTGACTGTTTCCTGGCGTAGGGTTCGCGCGAGGAGAGATGACGGTCCCCGCCCGCGCCCCACGCACGCAGGCGCAGCGCCGCGACGAGACGCGGCGCGCGCTGCTCGACGCCGCCGTCGAGTGCCTCGTCGAGCACGGCTTCGCCGGCACCACGACGCTCGAGGTGCAGAAGAAGGCCGGTGTCTCGCGCGGCGCGCTCCTCCATCACTTCCCGAGCAAGGCCGAGCTGCTGGTCGCGACGATCGCGCACCTCGCCGAGATGCGCGGCCGCGATCTCAAGCAGCGTTCCGCGGCGCTGCCCACCGGCCCGGCGCGCATCGACGCCGTGCTCGCGCTGATCTGGGAGTGCTTCAACGGCCCGCTCTTCCAGGTCGGCATGGAGCTGCGCGCCGCCGCCCGCACGGAGCCCGAGCTGCGCGACGCGCTCACCTCCGCCGAGCGCGACGTGCACGCCAAGATCCTGGCCCAGGCCGCCGCGCTCTTCGGCCCCGAGATCTCCGCCCGGCCCGGCTTCGAGCCCGCGATGGAGCTGACGCTGCACCTGATGATGGGCGCGGCGATGACGACGCTGTTGCACAACGAACCGCGGATCCAGTCCCGCATCAACCAGTGGAAGACGCTGTTCCCGAGCCTTCTGGAGAAGACATCATGAGCAACGAGCTGAGGTTTGACGACAAGGTGGTCATCGTCACCGGCGCCGGCGGCGGCCTGGGACGTTCACACGCGCTCGCGTTCGCCGCGCGCGGCGCCAGGGTCGTGGTCAACGACCTCGGCGGCGGCTTCACCGGCGACGGCAAGTCGACGTCGGCCGCCGACAAGGTGGTCGAGGAGATCAAGGCCGCCGGCGGCACCGCGGTCGCCAACTACGACTCGGTCGAGAACGGCGACGCGATCGTCAAGACCGCGGTCGACGCGTTCGGCACCGTCGACATCGTCATCAACAACGCCGGCATCCTCCGCGACGTGTCCTTCCAGAAGATGACCCAGGCCGACTGGGACCTCATCTACAAGGTGCACGTCCTCGGCTCGTTCAAGGTCACCTACGCCGCGTGGCCGATCATGCGCGACAAGGGCTACGGCCGGATCGTCATGACGTCGTCGGCCGCCGGCATCTACGGCAACTTCGGCCAGGCCAACTACTCGATGGCCAAGCTCGGGCTCCACGGCTTCGCCCAGACGCTCGCGCTCGAGGGCCGCAAGCGCAACATCGTCGTCAACACGATCGCGCCCATCGCCGGCTCGCGCATGACCGAGACGGTGATGCCGCCCAACCTGCTCGAGGCGCTCAAGGTCGAGTACGTGACGCCGCTGGTGCTCCGCCTCTGTCACGAGAAGAACGAGGACACCGGCGGCCTCTACGAGGTCGGCGGCGGCTTCATGGGCAAGCTCCGCTGGGAGCGGTCGGAGGGCAAGTCGTTCCGCCTCGGCCGCGCCATCACCGCCGAGATGGTCGACGCGGCGTGGAAGGACATCACGCAGTTCGAGAAGACCACGCACCCCGGCGGCATCGCCGAGTCGATGTCGCCGATCATGGCGAACATCGAGGCCGGCCCGGCCAAGGGTGGCAACGACCTCATCGACGTCGACGCCGCGCTCGGCTACCAGTTCCCCGAGCTCACGTCGAGCTACGACGAGCGCGACCTCGCGCTCTACGCGCTCGGCGTCGGCGCCGCCAAGGATCCGACCAACGAGGCCGACCTCCAGCTGGTCTACGAGCTCCACGGCAAGGGCATGAAGGCGCTGGGCACCTACGCCGTCATCCCCGCGCTCAACACGATGTTCAAGTTCGGCAAGGAGGGCAAGAGCGCGCCCGGCCTCTCCTACGGACTCGATCGCGTGCTCCACGGCGAGCAGTACACCGAGGTGATGCGCCCGCTGCCGCGCAGCGCGAAGCTCACCCACAGGTCACGGATCAAGGACATCTTCGACAAGGGCAAGAACGCGCTCGTCGTCACCGAGGTCATCTCGTACGACGAGGACGGCAACGCGCTCATGAAGAACGACATCACCACGTTCGTGCGTGGTGCCGGCGGCTGGGGTGGCGATCGAGGCCCCGCCACCGAGGTCAACGTCCCGCCCGATCGCGCGCCCGACAAGGTCGTCGAGGACACGATCCCGAAGAACCAGGCGCTCCTCTATCGCCTCTCCGGCGACTGGAACCCGCTGCACGCCGATCCGGGGTTCGCCAAGGCCTTCGGCTTCGAGCGCCCGATCCTCCACGGCCTGTGCACGTTCGGCTACGCCGGCCGGCAGGTGACGCAGGCGTTCGCCCCGAACGGCGATCCCGACTACTTCAAGAGCATCCAGGTGCGCTTCGCGGCGACGGTCTTGCCCGGCGACACCCTGGTCACCGAGATGTGGAAGGAGAGCGACACCAAGGTCGTCTTCCGCTGCAAGGTGAAGGAGCGCGACCAGGTCGTCGTGTCGAACGCGGCGATCGAGTTCTTCAAGGAGCTGCCCAAGCCCAAGCCCAAGGCGGCGCCGGCGGGCGCGGGCGCCGGTGGCGCGGCGGCGACCCCGATCTCTGCGGACATCTTCCGCGCGATCGGCGGCTACGTCGCGGCCAACCCGGCGACGGTCGAGAAGGCGAAGACCATCTTCCTCTTCAAGCTGTCGAACCCCGACAGCCAGTGGACGGTGAACCTGAAGGACGGCGCCGGCTCGGTCAGCGAGGGCGCGGGCGCCGCGCCGCAGTGCACGCTCGAGATGAGCGACGCCGACTTCATGGCGATGGCGACCGGCCAGGCCGACGCGATGAAGCTGTTCTCGACCGGCAAGCTCAAGATCTCCGGCGACGTCATGGCGTCGCAGAAGCTCGGCTTCCTCAAGAAGCTGACCCCGGAGATGGTGCTCGCCGAGACGAAGAAGCGCGCCGGCTCGGGCGGTGGCGGTGCGGCCGCGGCGGCCGCGCCGGCGGCGGCCGCGCAGCCGACGACGTGGGACGTCTTCATCGCGATCCGCGATCACGTCGAGCGCAACCCCGACCTGGTCGGCAAGATCGCCACGACCTACCTCTTCAAGGTCACCAGCCCCGACTCCGCGTGGCTGGTCGACCTGAAGAACGGCAAGGGCGCGGTCACCGAGGTCGGCGCCGACGCGACCGCCGAGTGCACGCTCGAGATCAGCGAGAGCGACTTCATCGACATGACGACCGGCAAGAGCGATCCCATGAAGCTCTTCACCACCGGCAAGCTGAAGATCGGCGGCAACGTCATGGCGTCGCAGAAGCTGTCGTTCCTGCAGAAGATCAACCCGGAGCACGCGATGGCGGCGGTGGCCAAGGCCCGCGCCGCGGGTCAGGGCCCGGGCGCGGGCGCGGCCAAGGCGGCGGCGCCCAAGAGCGCGGCGGCACCGACGGTCTTCGCGGCGCTCGACAAGCGCTTCGCCGAGAAGCCCGACCTGGCCAAGGAGGTCCAGGCGGTGATCGTCTTCAAGACGACCGACCCGGACAGCACGTGGACCGTCCACGCCGCCGGCGCGTCGCCGTCGGTGACCCAGGGCGCCACCGCGGGTGCGTCGACGACGATCACGCTCGCCGACGCCGACCTCGGCGCGCTCGCCCGGGGCACGGCCTCGGCGCGTGACCTCTTCCAGCACGGCAAGCTGCGCGTCGATGGCGACGTCTCCGTCGCGCACCGCCTCGGCTTCCTCAAGGGCCTGGCCTGAACCCACCACCCACGCACGACAAGGAGCAACTCACATGACCCGCAGGATCAATGTCATCGGCGTCGGGATGGTTCCCTTCGCCAAGCCCGGCAAGAGCGAGGAGTACAACGTGATGGCGGCCAAGGCCGGCCGCGCGGCCCTCGAGGACGCCAAGGTCCCGTTCAACGAGATCGAGCAGGCGTTCGCCGGCTACGTCTTCGGCGACTCGACGTGCGGCCAGCGCGCCGTCTACGAGATCGGCCTCACGGGCATCCCGGTGTTCAACGTGAACAACAACTGCTCGACGGGCTCGTCGGCGCTCATGCTCGGCAGCCAGGCGATCGCCGGCGGCGTCGCCGAGTGCGTGCTGGTCGTCGGCTTCGAGCAGATGCAGAAGGGCGCGCTCGGGGCCAAGTGGGACGACCGCACCAACCCGATGGACAAGCACGCCAACCTGATGAACGAGGTGCAGGGCTTCACCCAGGCCCCGCCCGCGGCGCAGATGTTCGGCGGCGCCGGCCGCGAGTACCGCTGGAAGTACGGCACCAAGCGCGAGACCTTCGCCAAGATCAGCGCCAAGGCGCGCCAGCACGCGTCGAAGAACCCCTACGCCCTCTTCAAGGAGGTGCTCTCGGTCGAGGAGATCATGGCGTCCGAGGAGGTGTTCGATCCGTTGACGCGCTACCAGTGCTGCCCGCCGACGTGCGGCGCGGCGGCGGCGGTCCTGTGCTCCGACGCGTTCGCGAAGAAGCACGGCATCGAGCGCCCGGTCTACGTCGCGGCCCAGGCCATGACCACGGACTTCCCCTCGACCTTCGAGGAGAAGTCGATGATCAAGATGGTCGGCTACGACATGGCCAAGGCGGCGGCCAAGAAGGTCTACGACAAGGCCGGCCTCGGCCCCGAGGACGTCGACGTCGTCGAGCTGCACGACTGCTTCACCGCCAACGAGCTCCTCACGTACGAGGCCCTCGGCCTGTGCAAGGAGGGCGAGGCCGAGAAGTTCATCTGGGACGGCGACAACACCTACGGCGGCAAGTTCGTCACCAACCCGTCGGGCGGCCTGCTCTCCAAGGGCCACCCGCTGGGCGCGACCGGCCTCGCGCAGTGCACCGAGCTGGTGTGGCACCTGCGCGGCACCGCCGGGGAGCGCCAGGTGGAGGGCGCGAAGATCGCCCTCCAGCACAACCTGGGGCTGGGCGGCGCCTGCGTCGTGACCATGTACCGCCGCGACTGACGCGCCGCGAACCCGGGCGCGCGGTCAGATCCGCTCGAGGACCTCGACCGTGCGCTCGGAGCGCACGTTGCCGGTGTTGAGCGTCGTCGCCGGCTCGACCAGGACGACGTGACACTCGGCGCCGTCGCCGGCGACCGGGCAGTGCTCGACGCCGCGCGGGACGACGACGAGCTCGCCGGGCCCGAGCGACAGCTCGCGCTCGTCCGGGTCGCGCAGCTTCATCAGCAAGCGCCCCGAGACCACGAGGAACAGCTCGTCCTCGCGCTCGTGGTGGTGCCACTCGAACGCGCCGGCGAGCTTCACGACCTTGACCAGGGTGTCGTTCACCTGGCCGATGACGTGCGGCTGCCACGGCGCGGCGACGCGCGCGAGCTTCTCGGCGAGGACGACCTTCTCGATCATCCTCGGAGTCTACGTCGGCTCAGAGGATCGGCGGACCGTCGCCGCCGCCGTCGTCGTCGGGGCAGAAGTCGACGTTCGAGATGCCCGGCGCGCCGGGGCCCGCGTTGCCCCCCGGGTGCGACCAGCTCTCGGCGCCGCTCACGCGGAAGGTCTGGGTGCCGGCCTTCACGACGTACGTGGCGCCGGTGAAGTCGCCCCACAGGGTGAAGCCGATGTACTCGCCGGGCGAGTCCTCCTTCTCGATCCACTCGGCGACGCGGATGGTGGTGTGACCGGGCGGCTTCACCGCGGCGCCGACACGCCCGATGTCGCTACCCTCGATCTTGCACTCGCACTCTTCTTCTTCGGTGACGTCGTTGCGCTGGGAGAGGTCGTCGGTGCCGGCGTCGGTGCAACCCGCAACCAAGGTGATGGCGAACAAGCAGCTGGTGAGGTGAGAACGCATGGGGTGGAGATCCTCCGCCGGTCGCGATTTGCAGGCCGCGCGCCACGCCAAGCGTGAGCGCGCTTGCGCTCGCTTCGCCGCGTTACCCGTGCAACCGGGCCGACGACGCGTCGGAAGCTCGAGTATCCAGGGGGCGCGTCCCCCGCCGCTGGTCGCTTTACTCCCAGCGTTCCGCCGAGTTGCGCAATTTTGGTTCACGGGCGTCGTAGACTTGTGGAGCGATGCGCGCCTCTCCATGGGTGGCCCTGGTGCTGGTCACGACCAGCTGCGGCCACAACCAGCCGCGGACGGGCGGTCCCGAGCGCGACGACGTGCAGGACGGCGCGACGTTACTCGTCCCCGACGAGGCGTCGAAGCGCGTCGCCCACCAGGGGACGCTGGCGCCCGCCGATGGCGACCTCGACGACTGGTTCACCGTCGTCTTCCCCGAGGGTGGCCCGGTCCGCTTCACCGCGGCGCTGGAGGTCGACGGCGCGCACCTGCCGGCGAAGCTGGAGGTGGTGGATGAAAATGGCGTGATCCTGTGGCGCTTCGGCGAGCGCAGGCGCGGCGCCGCGCAGTCGATCGCGAGACTGAACGACGTGTACGGCCCGGCTCGCATCTACATCCGCATCGGCGACGACGCAGACGCGCCACGCGTGCGATACCGGCTCTCGTTCGAGGATCTCGGGAGAATTGCCCCGCCGGAGCCACCGCGGTGCGACCCCCGCAAGTGGGACATCAACAACCCGAACTGCGAGGGCGTCTGCAACCTTTCCGCTCCAGATCTTCGACGGGCGGAGTGCTGCATCGTGATGCAACCGTGCGTGCGCACACCGCGCGGGCGGGGGCAGATCTGGGCTGACTGCGTGTCCCCCGTGGTTCGCTTCGACGGCGACAGGATCGTCGCGGCGGCGGGCAGCGACCACGCCCGGCTCCAAGGACTCGACGCTCATCTCGAGACCGACGTACCCGAACCCGATCCACCGGGGCTCACCGAGCGGGACCGGTTGTCCCGGGAACGTCGGCTCGCGCGCAACTTCGATGATCCTCCGCAACTCACGCTCGAGGAGCTTCGTCCCGAGGAGTCCGTCTGGCGGCTGTCCTACCCCGAAGACCACGACCTCACGTGGCTCGTGGCTCACGCCAGGGCCGTCGTCGTGCGCCCTCCCCATGTCTGTCGCCGTCCCTACCTCGGCCGGCCATGAGCGCGCGCTACCGGCGCTTCGGCGACTCGCCCAGCGCGTCGATGTGTTCGTCGAACCAGCGCTTGATCCACGGCGCCAGGAGCTTGCCCTTGTCCTTCGCGCTCGCGGGTGACCCGTCGAAGGTGAGGTAGTAGGTCATGTAGCACTCCGCGAAGTACTCTCCCGGAGCCGTCATCGCGTAGGCAGTCGGCGCCGCGTGCATCGTCGCGATCGGGACGCTGTAGCGCTGCTGGTAGAAGCCGTTCATCGTGTACGCACGTCCGTTCGCGACGTAGGGGTTCGCGGACTCGCCGAAGCCCCCGAGCGCGAGCGCGACGATGCCCACGTGAGCGTACTTGGCGTCCTTGAGTGGGTGCGGACCCTTGACGAGCTCCACGATGTCTCGTTCTGGCCGACCTGCCGTACGGCTGCTGTTGGTCCACAACTGCCACGCGTCGAGGATCTGCCGCTTGTCCGCCGCCGCGACGTCGTCCCAGCCACCGAGCTCGCGCGCCCACGCTTCGTTGTCCGCGTCCCCGAACTGCTTCCACCCCGCCACTCCGTGGGTGAAGCTCGTCTGGCCCGTGCGGTCGTCGACCGCATGGCCGATCTCGTGGAGCGCCACCGCGGTGAAGCGGTCGGGCACGTTCACGGGCGCGAGCCGGAGCTTGTCCCCGACCTTCTCGATCGTCCCCGCGGCGATGCGCTCCTTGATCTGCGCCTCGGTGAGCTCGAACGCCGTCATCATCTCCGCCACCGTCATGAGCGCGGTCGGGTCGCTGTTCCCGTGCGCGTCGGGGATCGAGCGATCGTTGACGTTCGTCCCCTTCGTGTCCGCGATCAGGCCATCCTGCATGTTGATCGCCTTGCTCTGCGGATCGAACTCCCCCTGCGCACCCTCGACGATCTCGTGGAACCGGCTCACCTGGCCGTGCTCGACGTGCGCCTCGGGCACGCGCGCCATCACGCGCCACAGCCGCCGCGTCTCGGCGGCGTCGTACCTGTCCGAGACCGGCGCGCCGAAGCGTGCCTGGAAGAGCTCACGGACCGCGGGTCCCTGGGTGACACGCTCGCACAACTGCTCGAGCCCCGCTTGTTCGGCGGGCGAGAGCGCCGCCGCCCTCGGCATGCGCCGGATCGGCCCCACGTATGAGTACGTCGCGGCGTCGAGCCCGGCGGCGACGATCGTCGCGAGCGCGGCGTCACCGGCGCACGCCGCCACGAGCACGAACGGCGGCGTCCGGTCGAGCGTCGGCTCGACGAGTGACTGTTCGCCCAGCACCTGGGCCAGCGACAGGCCGGGGAACACGTCGATCGGCGACCGGTCGACGCGCGCGATCACGCGGCGCATCGTGCCAGGCTCGGACAGCGCGTCCGCCGCCTCGCCCGCGCGCCGGCGACAGAGCGCGAGCATGTCCTCCACGGGCTCCTTGGCCGCGAGCATCTCGTCGAGGGCCTCGGCCAGGGGCAACGCGTCGCGATCGGCCCGCGCCTCGCGATCGGCCCGCGCGTCGAGGTCGCCCTCGTCGAGGTTGCTCTCGTCGGCGCTGATGCGCTCGCGCAGCCGGGTTCGCGCCCGGCCGGTCGCGTGGCGCGCCAGCTCGAAGAGGTAGCTGCGATCCCGCGAAGACAGGAGCTTTCCCGACGGTAACCACTCCACGAGCGCCGGCTCCTCGTCGAACGCCGCGGCCGCCGCCCGCGCGACGCGACCGGCGCCGAGCGCGTGCAGCGCGGCGATGGGATCGCTTCGCTTCACCACCCACTCGACGAAGTAGGGGTTCTCGGTCAGGAGGCGCGCCATCACGTCCGGCTTGCGCAGCTGCGGGAAGCTCTCGAGCGGACCCGCCGGCCACAGCGCCTCGGCCACACCCGCCGCCTTCTGGTCCGACAGCGCCACGACCACGTCGTCGTCGGATCGGGTGCGCAGCCAGCCGGCGACCTGCGCGCGATCGATGACCCCGTCTTCGGTCACCCCCTTGCGCGCGAGCAGGATCGCGAGCGGCAGATCGGCCGCGTACAGGACCCGCACGAGCGATGGGCCTTTGGTGCGCTCGACGAGTCTCGCCATCTGCTCGGGCTTGCCGTGCAGCTGGCGCACGTCGACGTCCTCGAGCTCACCGGCCGCCTGCGCCAGCTCGTGGTCCTTCTCGAAGCCGAGCTTGCGCTCGAGCCGATCGTTGGGATCGCGCTCGGCGCGCGGTCCACGCCCGACGTCGAGCACGCGCGACGAGGTCTCCGGGATGTAGTCACCGACCAGCCGGCGCTGGATGCGCTCGACGAGCGCCGGGTCGCCACAGCGCAGCATCAGGCGCCGGAGCGGCATGTCGTCGAGCCCGGCGCCCAGGCGATCGAGCCAGTCCCAGCCACCGCCAGGACCGCTCATCCACGCGCACAGCTCGGCGGTGCGCGGGGACGTGATGGTCAGCATCTGCAGGATGTCGTGCGGCGTTCCACGCTGCACGATCCAGCGTCGCGTGGGCTCGTCGCCGCCGGCGAACCCCGGCACCGTGTCAGGCACGCGGCCGTAGACGTCGGCCGGGCTGGCCTCGGGCCAGCGCCGGGTGATCGCCTTCACCAGCTTCGCGTCGATGGCATCGCGCCGAACGTCGTCGGGCCACGTCGCCACCGCGTCGCGCACCTCGCCGAGCTTCACGGCGGGACCATCGACCATCCAGCGCAGCCGCTCGACCGGCGCCAGGTTCATGAGGGTGGTGGCCTCGTCGATCTGCGCCGCGCTCGCGCGGGCGAGGAACTTCCTGCGCGCGTCGGGCTTCGCGAGGTAGTCGGCGCCGAAGCCCTCGATCACCGAGAGGTCCTCGTTCACCTGGTCCGGATCGACGGTCTTGTCGCGCAGCTCCCGACGCAGCGAGTCCACGTGGGGACCGATGACGCTGATCGTCTGCTGGCGGTGATCGAACTTCGCCTGGAGGAAGGCGCGGTAGTCGGGCTCGGGACACGCAGCCGCGTAGGCCTCCACGGCCTCGGAATTCATCGCCGTCATCGCGTTGGTGACGTGGGGGACCCAGGTCCAGCTCCCACGACCGACGAGCAGCTTCGCCGTCCTCGCCGGACCGTCGACGCGCAAGAGCGTACGCGCGATCAGCTCGTGCGGGGTCTCGGCGAAGAACCAGCGCCGGAGCTCGTCGTAACCGAGCAGCGACGCGATGTCGGGCAGGACCGTCACCGGCGAGCCTGGAAAGACCCGCCGGATCGCCGCGACGACCTTGGCTTCGTCGAGCTCGGCGGCGATGAAGTGCCGGTCCTCGCGGTCCAGGAAGCTGCGCAGCTGCGCGGCCGACGGCGGCGTCGCGCACCGCAGCGCCGCCAGGACGCCCTCCCGGGTCAGGACGCCGACGGTCTCGGCGATGATCAGGAGCTCGTCGCCGGTGACGAGCGGGACCAGCTCGTCGATCCGCCCCTTCACCTTGACGCGGTTCTCCGACCCCAGGTCCTGCACCATCGCGACGACACCCCGCGCCGGCGCCTTCGCGTCGAGGAGCGTCTCGAACCGGACCCACGCCGCCTCCTGATCACCGACGCCCTCGAACACACGCTCGGGATCCAGATGGGCCTGGCGCTCGCTCCGGGGCCGGCTCGCGGAGAGCTGGTGCATCGCGAACGGATCGTCCGCCGCAAACCGCGCGTCCGCCGGCGCGGCCGCCACACTCGCCGGCGCGCTCGTGTCGATCGCGGGCGACCTCGCCTCCCCTGCCGTTCGCGCCCCGCCGCCGTAGCGCTCTTCCGCGCGCGTGGACTTGCCCGGCGCGGGCGCCGGCCCGGGCGCCGCCGCCGGCTCTTCAGTTCGAAGACGGGTGTCCCTGGGGCTCATGCGCGACTTATCGCGCTCGATCGTCTCCGGTTGCGTCCTCGTTGACAAGCCAGCGATCGATCGACACGAACCCCCGTCCGAAGAGCTCGGGAAAGTCCGAGCGCCAGCGCGCGGTTACGAGCTCGTCGACCACCGCGCGTGGAATCTGCCACCTCCTGCGCACGTCTGCCGGGCTCGCCGCCGGCGCCGCCACCAGCTCGAGCGCGTCGTCGCCGAAGCCCTCGAACCGCAGCCGCTCGCCGGCGTCGCGCACCTCGGGCTGGCGCCGCAGCACGACCAGCTTCGCGCACTCGAGCAGCGCGTCGTCGATGCCATGGGCCTCGGCGCGCACGCGCTCGCGCAGCTCGTCGACCCCGAAGACGAGCCGGACCCGGCAGCGCGCAAGCACGTCGGCGAGCAGCGGCGCCCCCGCCGCGAGCCGGTCGAACGTCGCCAGGAGCTCGCGCTCGCGCGCCGGCCAGTCGCCGAGCGCAGCCGGCGGCTCGACGACGATCCACTGCGCACGCGCCAGGTCGGTGTACAGGAAGCGCGTCTGCACGTCGAGCGTCGCGCCGCACCCGCCACACGTGGGCCGGTGCAGCGTGCCGTCGAGCAGCGCCTCGCGCCACATCGGCGCGCGCGAGGCCGAGATGCTCGCCGCCTCACGCAGCTCGACGGGCCGCGCGCAGCGCGCGCACGTGACCGCGCCCTCGGCCCACGTCGACACGCCGTCGGCCTAGCGCAGCTCGCGCTTCAGGATCTTGCCCGTCGGGCCCTTGGGCAGAGCGTCGCGGAACTCGACGATGCGCGGGTACTTGTACGCCGCGAGCCGCTCCTTGCAGTACGCGATGATCTCCTCGGCGGTCGCCGCCTGGCCGGGCTTGAGCGCGAGCACCGCCTTCACCTCCTCGCCGTGGCTCTCGTGCGGCACGCCGACGACCGCCGCCTCGGCGACGGCCGGATGCGCGTACAGCACCTCCTCGAGCTCGCGCGGGTACACGTTGAACCCGCCGCGGATGATCATGTCCTTCTTGCGATCGACGATGTAGTAGTAGCCGTCCTTGTCCCGGGTGCCGATGTCACCCGAGTGGAACCAGCCGTCGACGATCGCCTCCTTGGTGGCGTCGGGCCGCTTGTAGTAGCCCTTCATCACGTTGTGGCCCTTGATGCAGATCTCGCCGGGTGTGTCGGTCTCGGTGACGATCTTGCCGGCGCCGTCGACGAGCCGGAACTCGACGCCCCAGATGGGCACGCCGATCGAGCCGGCCTTCTTGCCGCCGCCCGGAGGATTGAACGACGCCACCGGCGACGTCTCCGAGAGGCCGTAGCCCTCGAGGATGTACTGCTTGTGCTTCTGGTCGAACGCCTTCATCACCTCGACCGGCATCGCCGCGCCGCCCGACAGGCAGAAGCCGAGCGACTCGGTCATCGCCGGCGTCACCTCGGGGTGGTTGAGCAGCGCGAAGTACATCGTCGGCACGCCGGCGAACACGTTCACCTTGTGCTTCTGGATGAGCTGCGCCGCCGCCAGCGGCTCGAAGCGCGGCACCAGGACCAGCGTGCCGCCGGCGCAGATCGTCGAGTTCTGCATGACGGTCTGGCCGAAGCTGTGGAAGAGCGGGAGGACGACCATCACGGTCGCGTCGCCGAGCGGCACCGGCAACGGCTGCTGCGTGAGCCACTGCGCGTTGTAGAAGAGGTTGAAGTGCGAGAGCTCGGCGCCCTTGGACTTGCCGGTGGTGCCCGAGGTGTAGAGCAGGACCGCGGTGTCGTCGGGGCTGGTCGCGGGGATGTCGCCGACCGGTTGCGCCGCCATCGTGATCGCGGTCAGGTTGTGCGCGCCCTCGGGCGCGGTCACGTCGGCGCGATCGAGCTTGGCGACGATCAGGTGCTTGCAGCCGTCGACGCGATCGAAGCCGGCCTTCGCCGCCTCGTAGAAGCCCTCCCAGACCACGACCGCGACGGCGTCGGAGTCGGCGAGGTGGTACGCGACCTCGTCGCCGGTGAGCAGCACGTTGAGCGGCACGACCGGGTTCGCGTTGTAGTGGCAGCCGTAGTACGCGATCGTGAACTGCGGGACGTTGGGCAGGAGCAGGGCCACGTGCTGCCCGGGACGGACGCCCAGGTTGCGCAGCGCCCCGGCGAACCGCTGCGCCATGCCGTCGAGCATCGCGTACGGCACGGTGACGTCGTTGATGTGGATCGCCGGCTTGGTCGGGTGCTTCTTCGCGCTCTCGCGGAGCAGCGTGGCAAGATTCAGGCTCATCGGTCTCCCTCCGTTGGTGCGGGGACCTTACGACACAGACTCTCGATCGGGTTAAGGTTCCGGCGTGGCTTTCTCCGTCGACGTCCTCGGTGCGCGCCTGGCGCAGGGCCCGGGCGACCCACCGCCGTCCGACGGCCACCGACGCGCCGCGGTCGCTGCCCTCCTCCATCACGGTGAGCACGGTCCATCCGTGCTCCTGATGAAGCGCGCCGACCGCGCGGGCGACCCCTGGTCGGGCCAGGTGTCCTTGCCGGGCGGACGTCACGAGCCGGGCGATCCACACCTGCACGCGACCGCGGTGCGCGAGACCCACGAGGAGCTCGCGCTCTCGCTCGCGACCGACGCGCGCTATCTCGGCCGCCTCGCGGCGCTCCACCCGCGCAACGCCGGACCGAGCGGCATGGAGGTGACGCCGTACGTGTTCGTCGCCGACACCCCGCCGGTGCCGCGCCTCGGCGTCGAGGCCGCGGCCGCGTTCTGGCTGCCGCTCGTGAAGTGCGCGCGGGGCGAGCTCGACGGGACGTACGAGTGGCCGGGGCCGCCGATGGCGATGCGCTTCCCGTGCTGGTCGTGGGACGGCTTCACCGTCTGGGGCCTCACCATGCGCATCCTCGGCGACCTCCTCGTCGCCGGTCGTCCCTGATCGCGCGGCGCTCGGCCCGCGGCCGCGTCAGCCCGCGATCGCCGCGCGCAGGATCGCCTGGTGCGCGTCGCGAAGCGCCGCCAGCTCGGCGAGACCGCGCGCGCGCGCGGCCGCGAGCGGCTCGCCGTCACCCACGACGACGCGGACCTCGTAGTAGCTCTTGAGCTTGGGCTCGGTGCCCGACGGCCGCATGATCACGCGCCGCCCGCCGGCGAGGCGGAAGACGAGCACGTCCGACGGCGGCACGCCGCCCTCGCCGCGCGCCAGGTCGGCGACCTCGTCGACGCTCAGGCCGCCGAGCTCGGCGGGCGGCGACGCGCGGAACGCGGTCATCGCGCGCTTGATCGACGCGAGCCCCTCGGCGCCGGGCGCGGTGATCGAGACCTGCTCGGTGAGGAACAGGCCGACGCGCCGGTACAGGTCGTCGAGGTGATCGCCGACGCCGCGTCCCTGCGCGCGGTTCCACGCCGCGAGCTCGGCGAAGAGCAGCGCCGCCGAGACACCGTCCTTGTCGGCGACGAGCTCGCCGACCGAGTATCCGAGCGCCTCCTCGTAGCCGAGCACGAAGCGCCCGCCCGTCTCCTTCATCCACGCCATCGCGACGTTGGCGATCCACTTGAACCCGGTGAGCGTCTCGCGGCTCTCGGCGCCGTGCGCCGCCGCCAGGTAGCGCAGCATCTGCGACGACACCAGGCTGCACGCGACCAGGCGCGGCCGATCGGCGGGCGCGTGCGCGAGCAGGTAGTCGGCGAGCAGGACACCCACCTGATCGCCGGTGAGCATGCGGTAGCCGCTCGCGGCGCCCTCGTCGGGGATCGCGACCGCGAGCCGGTCGGCGTCGGGATCGTTGGCGAGCACGAGGTCGGCGCGCTCGGCCCGCGCCAGCGCCAGCACCGCGTCCATCGCGCCCTTCTCCTCGGGGTTGGGGAACGCGACCGTCGGGAACGCGCCGTCGGGCTCGCGCTGCGACGGCTCGGTGGCGACGTGCGCGAAGCCACCGCCGGCCAGCGCGCGCTCGACCAGCTCGGCGCCGACGCCGTGGAGCGGCGTGTACACGATGCGCAGCTCGCGCGGCACGTCGCGCGCCACCTGCAGCTCGAGGACGCTGCGCAGGTACGCGTCCGCGACCTCCGGGCCGAGCACGGAGAGCGCGCCGCTCGCGCGCGCGGCGGCGAGATCGCCGAGCGTCACGTCGCCGGCGTCGACGTCGTCGATCGCGGCGGCGATGCCGGTGTCGTGCGGCGGGATGATCTGCGCGCCGTTCTCCCAGTACACCTTGTAGCCGTTGTACTCGGGCGGGTTGTGGCTGGCCGTGACCATGACGCCCGCGGCCGCGCCCTTCGCGCGCACCGCCCAGGCCGTCACCGGCGTCGGCCAGTGCGTGTGCGCGAGCAGGACGCGGAAGCCGGCGCCGAGGAACACCGCCGCGGTCTCCTCGGCGAACGCGCGCGACTTCACGCGGGCGTCGTGGCCGATGACGATGCCGCGCGTCTTCGCGTCGGGCACGTTGGCGGCCACGTACGTCGCCAGCCCGGCCGACACCTGGCGCACGAGCAGCTGGTTCATGCGCATCGGACCGGCGGCGAGCACGCCGCGGATGCCGGCGGTGCCGAACTCGAGGCGGCCGCCGAAGCGATCGGCGAGCTCGGCGGCGGCGCGGGTCGCGGCGTCGCCGCCGCGCTCGGCCGTGTCGCACAGCGCCGCGAGCTCGGCGGCGGTCTCGCGGTCGGGATCGAGCTCGGCCCAGCGACGGGCCGCATCGAGGAGGGGCGAATGAAGGCTCACGGCCCGGACTGTAAGCGCGAGCCGCGCGGACCGGCTACTTGGCGGCCCGCTTCTTCTTCATCTTCGCGATGAGCCCGTCGAACCCGTCCTTGGCGATGATCTTGTTGAACTGGGCGCGGTAGTTGTCGACGAGCCCGACGCCGTCGGTGCGGATGTCGAAGCACTTCAGCTTGCCGCCCACGTCGACGAGCACGTAGTCGACGGCGATCTTGATGGGGCGGCCCTTCTTCTTCGCCGTGATCTCGGTGTTCACCACCGTGGTCTTGTCGGCGCCGGCCGCCTCGCCCTTGTAGGCGACCTCGTACTGGAGGTTGGCGCGCAGTCCCTTGATGTAGTTGTCCTCGATGAGCGCGCGCAGGATGGTGAGGAACTCGGTGCGCTGCGCCTCGGTGAGCTTGCTCCAGTGATCGACGAGCGCGCGCCGGGCGAGCTCGTCGATGTCGAGGAAGCCGCGCACGCTCTCGGTGACCTTCTCGGCCGCCTTCTTCTCCTCGGGCGAGCCGGGCTTGACCTTCTGCTTGAGCAGCCTGGCGATCGTGTCGTTGGCGCCGCGCACCGCCTTGGTGCCGGGGCCGTCGGCCGCGCGCGCCACCGAGGGCGCGGCGACGAAGACCAGGAGGAGAGCGAACAGCGCGAGGAGCGGCTTCTTCATGCTGGGTCCCAGGGATGCTGTGTGAGGGTGAACGCGAGGGTGTCTTCCTACCGACGCCCTGCGTCGATACCCCATTCACCGGGGCCTGTGGTTGTAGCAGGCCGGGGTCTCCGGTCCCGCGCGTGCCAGCGCTCGCGACGACCATCACCGTGTGGGTTGCGCAGGACGCCACGCCGACAGATCGCACAAGGTCGGGCGATGGGAGCGACCATGCTCCCTGTAACCACGCGGAATCTGTACCAAAAGTTCCCGCGAGTAGGACACGTTGGCACAGTCGCACGCTCCTCCCGCCACGTAAGCAGCTGCGATGTCACGGACGACGGAGTGGCCGATCTACTCAGCCGGTGGTGGACCGGTTCCTGCTTACGGAATCCGCCGCAAGGGAACGTCCTGAACCTACCGAGGGAGTCTTCATGCGTCAGCTGACTACACGTGCACTGGTTGCGATGGGCGTCGGGGCCGCGATGATGCTCGGCGCCTGCGCCGACACCGATGACGTCGACGGCGAGGAGATCGAAGGCGTCCAGCCCGATGACTGGCATGCCGAGCACATCCTCGAGTGCGCCACGATCGATCACGACGAGGTGACCGCGGCCGCGGTGCAGGCCGAGGTCGACGCGTACATGGCCGCGCACAAGCACGACACGATCGCCAGCGCCACCGGCGGGACGATCAACGTCTACTGGCACGTCATCCGCAACGGCAGCGGGATCGCCAACGGCGACATCCCGGACTCGCAGATCAACGCGCAGCTGAGCGTGCTCAACAGCGCGTTCGCGAGCACCGGGTGGTCGTTCAACCTGGTCTCGGTGGATCGTACGACCAACTCCAGCTGGTACACCGCCGGTCCCGGCACGAGCGCCGAGAGCCAGATGAAGAACGCGCTGCGCCAGGGCTCCGCCGACGATCTCAACATCTACTCGTCGAACCCCGGCGGCGGCCTGCTCGGCTGGGCGACGTTCCCGTCGAGCTACGCGAGCAAGCCCAAGGACGACGGCGTCGTCCTGCTCTTCTCGTCGGTGCCCGGCGGCACGGCGGCTCCCTACAACGAGGGCGACACCGGCACCCACGAGGTCGGCCACTGGATGGGCCTCTATCACACGTTCCAGGGCGGCTGTAACGGCCAGGGCGACTACGTGAGCGACACGCCGGCGGAGAAGAGCGCGGCGTACGGGTGCCCGGTCGGCCGCGATACGTGCCGCCGCAGCGCGGGCGCAGACCCGATCACCAACTTCATGGACTACACCGACGACGCGTGCATGAATACGTTCAGCGCCGGCCAGGACGCGCGCATGGACGCGCAGTTCACGACGTACCGCTTCGGCAAGTAGTAGAGTGCGCGCCGACCATGGCGCGTCGTGAAGTCTACGTCTCCGTCGACGTCGAGGCCGATGGGCCCATCCCGGGCCCGCACTCGATGCTCTCGATCGGCGCCGCCGCCTTCACCATCGACTGGGCGCCGCCCTCCCCGGCGTCCACGATGGTGGGGACGTTCTCGGCCAACCTCGAGACGCTCGACGGCGCCACCGGCGACGAGGCCACCATGCGCTGGTGGCGGAGCGAGCCGGCGGCGTGGGCGGCGTGCCGTACCGACGTCCGGCCGCCCGCCGACGTGATGCGCGACTTCGTCGCGTGGACCGGCGGCCTGCCCGGCCGACCGGTCTTCGTGGCGTACCCGGCCGGCTTCGACTTCACGTACGTCTACTGGTATGCGGTGAAGTTCACGGGGGGGAGCCCGTTCTCCCACGCCGCGCTCGACATGAAGACCATGGCGATGACGCTGCTCGGGACGACCTACCGCGACACCACCAAGCGCACGATGCCGTCGCGCTGGCTGGGGCCGGAGCGGCACAGCCACGTCGCGATCGAGGACGCGATCGAGCAGGGCGAGATCTTCTGCAAGATGCTGATCGAGGCGCGATCGCGGGTCAGGGCGCCGGAAGCGGCGCCGGAAGAGGCTTGAAGACCAGGAGCTCGTCGGGGCCGGTGATCGTCCTGTACTGGTTGTCGACGACGGCGACCAGGCGACCGTCCGGGAACCGGACGATGCCCTCGAGGTTGAGGGCGCCGCGCAGCGCGGGTCCCAGATCGAGCAGGAGCGAGGTCGGGATGTCGGTGGCGGCCGCGCCGGCGGCCGGCAGCTCGAACGTCACGAGCTGGGTCACCTCGAAGTGACGCTCGATCGCGACGGCGCGGACGACGTCGCCGTCGCGCCAGCAGTCGAGGCCGGAGAGCTTGCCGGTGGCGGTGCGCAGGCGCACGCGATGTCCGTCGCGCGCGCCGGTGGCGAGGTCGACGACGACGAGCGGCGCCCAGCGGCCGCCGTCGTCCTTGCCGGCCGTCTCGAGCGCGACGGCGACGAGCTCACCGACGGCGCACGCGGCCTCGGCGCCGTGGTTGGCGCCGACCGCGATGCCGGCGTCGGCCTCGTCGATCGTGATGGGCTCGCCGATGACCTGCAGGCGCTCCCCGTCGCGGCGCAGGCGGAAGAGGCGCGCGAGGCCGCGGGCGTTGCCCTCGGTGCCGACCAGGAGGTCGCCGCCCGGGAGCACGGCGGCGGATTCCATGTCCTCGCCGGGCGGCAGCCCGACGACGGCGAGGCGCTCGACCGCGCGCACGTGCGTCGCCTCGAGCTCGACGCGGTACGCGGTCTGGCCGCGCTCGGCGACGGTCCAGATCGCGCCGCGCTCGTCGAGCGCGAGGCCCGACAGGCCGTGGATCCCGCCGGTGTCGATGGTCACGCGATCGAAGAGCGCGGCGGAGCGATCGGCATCGACGGACTTCGCGTCGCGGCAGGCCCCGACGGCGACGGCGACGGCGACGGCGACGACGACGACGACGAGCTGCGAGCCGACACTCGTGGACACGCCCCGAGAGTACACGCGCGCCCGTGGCGTCCTCGTCGCCGTTACTTCTCTTCGGCCGCGGCGGTGAAGATGCTTCTCGCCATCAGGCTGGTCTCGCCCTCGGCGCGACGGCGATAGAGCGCGCTGCGGATCCGTCGCACGTCGTCGTCGGCGGGCGCCGCCGCCCACGCCCACTCGGCGAGCTGACACGCGAGCGCGAGATCGGCGTCGGCGACGGTCTCGGCACGCGCGGCGAGCGCACCGGGGCCGCCGGCGAGCGCCGCCATCTCGACCGCGAGCGTGGTCTCCCGCGGCGGCAGCAGGTGCGCCGGGTTGCCGTCCCACCAGCCGCCGTAGCGCCGCCAGACGTTGCGGATGATGAACGCCGGGTCGTCGTACACCGGTCGCAAGTACGGCCGCTCGAGCAGGTCACGCGGGATGTCGACGGCGGCGACGACGTCGTCGAGGCGCATGCCCTGGTTCATCGCGTCGACGGTCTGGTCGTGGATCGTGCGCAGGAGGCGCGCGGTCTCGTCGAGCGCCTGGGCCACGCGATCGGCGCCGAAGATCGGCGGCCCGTGGCCGGGGCAGAGGACCTCGGCGCCGAGCGCGCGCATGGCGTCGAGCGCGTCGGCCCACTCGCGCACGAACCGCTGCACCTTCTGCGGGTTGCCGCAGTTGGGTGCGGCCCAGATGAAGAGATCGCCGGTGCAGAGGACCTTCTGCGCCGGTAGCCACACCCACGTGTGATCGTCGGTCTCGCCGAGGCCATGGCGCAGGTCGAGGCGCGCGCCGCCGACCTCGAGCTGCCAGCGATCACGATAGGTGACGTCGGGGTAGCGGTACTCGGTCGGCCAGCGCAGCCCGGGCACGCGGAACTGGCGGGTGTTGATCGCCTGGTTCCAGCCCGCGGTGAGCTTGTAGCGATCGAAGCGCGCGGCGAGCGCCTCGTGGGCGTAGACCCGCGGGCGCTGATCGCCCTTCTGCCGGGCCTCGTCGTCGAACGGCCCCATGCCCATCGCGTGATCGACGTGGCCGTGGGTGTAGACCGCGGCGAGCATCGGCCCCGCGCGCCACGCGCGCACCTGGCGGTGGACGAGCGGCGCGGTCAGGAAGCTGCCGGTGTCGACGAGGGTGAGGCCGTCGCCGCCGTCGACGACGGTGACGTTGCCGAAGTTGGGCACGAACGCGACGCCGGGCGCGACCTCGTCGAGGCCGACGCCGGCGCCGAGCATCGAGCCGACGATGGAGCTGTGATCGGTGCGGGCGGCCCCGGTCCAGAGCGAGTCCGCCCACTCTCGCAGGGAAGGCATCGCTGGAGCTTACGCCCAAATAACATGACCGAACGGTCAAGATTGCACTTGGCAACCCGGGTCGCGGGGTTGTAGGGTCCGTGCCCGGGAGGAACGCCGATGAGCAAGCGCGCTGTACTGCTCGGAGTCTGCCTGGCGGCCTGCGGAGGTCCGGACGGCCTGCCCGCGCCCGAGCCACAGACGTACACGTTCGGTCCCTTCGACCTCGATCCCGGGGAGGAGATGTTCGGCGACTGCGTCAGCGCGTCGCTCGGAAACGACGAGCCGATCTACGTGAACGCGGTCGACCTCGTCACGCAGAGCGGCTTCCACCACTCGAACTGGTTCTGGGTGCCCGAGGCGACCTTCGCCGGCCCCGACGGGATCTGGGATTGCGACTCGCGCGCGTACGACGAGGTCGTCGCCGGCGGCGCGGGCGCGGTCCTCTTCGCGCAGTCGACGCAGTCGGTGACCGAGCGCCAGCAGTTCCCCGAGGGCGTCGCCATCCCGATCCCGCCGCGCTCGAAGATCGTGTCGGGCATCCATCTCCTGAACGCGAGCGACGTGCCGCTCGCCACGGCACTCGCGCTGACGATCACGCCGATCGCGCCCGAGGACGTCGTCACCAAGCTCACGACGATCGCGTTCATGTACCGGCCGCTCGCGCTCCCGCCGCAGCGCAAGTCGGAGGTCTCCGTCGAGTGCGATCTCGCCGACGTCCACCAGCGCGTCGTCGGCACGCCCCTCGACTTCAGTCTCTTCTACGCGCTCCCGCACTATCACTCGCTCGGCCGGGGCTTCGAGCTCACGGCGGTGGGCGGGCCGAACGGCGACGTCGTGATCGCGTCGAGCGACGGCGCGATCGGCGAGCCGCTGGGGAAGAACATCGACCCCGCGTTCTCCCTCGAGGGCTTCCAGAAGGTGCGCTTCACCTGCAAGTTCGACAACACGACCGACCGGACCGTGCGCTGGGGGCTCGGCGAGGGCGAGATGTGCGTGTTCCAGGGCTTCACCGACAGCATCTACAAGTGGGGTGGTCAGACGTCGCCCAACGGGACGACACAGATGGTCGACGACGGCGAGGTCGTCCACTTCGACCACCCGTGTGACCTGTACGGGTTCCCCGTCGTCGATCCGTGACGCGCGGGCAGGCGCGCCTCAGCGGCGCTGCTGCTGCTGCTGCTGCAACATCATCATGCGACGGCGCTGGGCGGCGTGGGTCGGCCCGGCGTGCAGGACCACCGCGAGACCGACGCTGAACCAGCCGCCCTCGTCGGGGATGGTCTTCTGCAGCGCGACGTAACCGGCAATGTCGAGGTAGCCGGGCACGACGCGGTAGAGGCCGCCGGCGCGGCCGGTGACGCCGCCACGGGGCAGGAACTCGTAGCCTTCGTCGTTGCACGAGAAGTCGCTGGGGTCGTCACAGCGGACGTGCATCCCGACCATCGACGGCTCGACCTCGAGATAGCCCTTGAGCTGCGGCGCGACCGGGACCTCGTAGCGCAGGTAGAAGCCGAGGAGGTCGAAGAAGTAGAGCGCCGGGTAGCCCACGTCGGTCCGCGTGTCGACGACGCGCGCCGAGAGGCCGAGGCCGAAGTTCGGCGTCGGGTTGGCGCCGAAATACGCGAAGCGGTACGCCATGGCGCCCTGATGCGCCTGGTTCAGGTCGCCTTGTGGTGACGACGTCGGCTCGAGACCGAACTCGAAGCGGAAGAGGCGGCTGTCCGAACCCTCCTCCGGTGGCGTCCCGGGAATCGGCGGTGGCGCGCCGCCCGGCGGCGGTGGCGGCGGGGCGCCGCCTGGCGACGGCGGAGGCATCGCGCCACCGCAAGCGACGACGAACGTCGAGACGAAGGCCGTGGCGATGGCCACGACCATGTTCCCCCTGGTCATGTGCGTATCGTACTACCGAAGGGGCGGCGCGGCGGATAGTGTCCGGCCATGCGCTCCCGCGCCCAAGAGATCGCGACACCGGCGCTCGCCGCGCTCGCCGCGCTGGTGCTGGCGCTCGCCGCATGCGGCGGTGACGACGGCGGGGATGCGCCTCCGATCGACGCCGCGGTCGTGTATCCGCCCATGGCCGATCTGACCCGCGATGTCGTCGACACCACGCTCGCGGTGGACCTGGCGGCGCGCTCGGCGACGGCGACGATCACCCTGGCGCCGTCGACCTCGACCGGGGCGTCGTTCGAGATCGGCTCGCTCGAGATCCGCGCCGTGCGGATGGGGGACCAGCCGCTCCAGTTCGTCGAGACCGGACCGGTCGGCGAGCAGCTCGACATCGGCGTGCCGCCCACGACCGAGCCGCTGGTGCTCACGATCGAGTACGGGTGGCGCTACCACAACAACTCGAACGGCGTCGCGATGGCGGGCTACACGCTCACCTGGCCGTACCACTGCGGCAACGTGTTCCCGTGCCGCTCGGAGCCGTCCGACGGGACGACCTTCCACCTGACGGTGAGCGGCGCGGCGACGGGCATGGCGGTGTACCCGACGACGATCCCCGACCAGGCGCCGGCGTACATGGCGGCGTGGATCGTCGGCGACTTCCAGCGGCTGGACCTCGGGATGACGGCGGCGGGCACGCGCGTGGCGATGTGGCACCGCGCGAGCGAGGCGAGCGCCGCGGCGGCGGGAGGCGCGCACCTGCGTGCGTCGTTCGAGTGGATGGAGCAGAACCTCGGGCGGTACCGCTTCGGCGACGAGGTGGGCACGGTGTCGGCGAACTGGGGCGCCGGCGCGTTCGGCGGCATGGAGCACCACCCGTACTGGCACGTGGGCAGCGTCGCGCTCGGCGACGTCGGCGTGAACGTGCACGAGGCGGCGCACGGGTGGTTCGGCAACGGCGTGCGCATCCGCTGCTGGGAGGACTTCGTGCTCAGCGAGGGCACCGTCGAGTTCCTCGAGTGGCGCGTGCTCGACGAGGTCGCCGGGGCGGCGGTGGCCGACCCGATCTGGGCGCGGCTGACGACCGAGGTCGACGCGATGCGGAGCGGCAGCGGCAACGGCGTGGCGTGGCCGCAGAGCTGCGGCGAGGTCGACATCCTCCGCGACGGCCTGTTCTCGCGGGTGCCCTACGTGAAGGGCGCGTTCTTCTACCGCGCCGTGGAGCAGCGCGTGGGCCGCGCCATGCTGGATGCGGCGCTGCGTACGTTCTACGCGAGGTACGGCGGCCAGGCGGCGGGGATGGCCGACATGCTGGACGTCATCGAGGAGGTCACGGGGTTCGATCCGAGCGCGTGCGCGCAGGCGTGGCTCGCGTCGACGACCGTGCCGCCGGCCGGCGCCTGTCCCTGACCGCCGAGGTCGGATCGGTCAACGGATTGTCCGGAACGGACAGATCGTGTCCGACGATTGTGCTTGGTCGGGTGAGGCAGGTGTGGGTAGCGTTCCGGCCCGAGGGAGGCACTCATGCGCGCGCGCTCGTACGTCCTCGGGACTCTCGTGGCTGTCATCGTGGCGGCGTGTGGTCCGTCGTCGCAGGGCGACGACGACGGCGCCGGTGATCTCGACGGCGGGGGCGGCGGCGGGCCGGATGCGCCGTGGCCCACGGACGACGGCGACGGCGGCACCAACGCCGACGGCTGCGAGAAGATCGACATCCTGTTCGTCGTCGACAACTCGGGCTCGATGGGCCAGGAGCAGACCAACCTGGCGACGAACTTCCCGCAGTTCCTGTCGGTGATCGATGCGTCCGGACTCGACTACCGCGTTGCGATCACGACGACCGGGATGGACTACACGTACCAGCAGGCCACGTTCCCGGGCGGCCCCGTCTTGCCCATCTCGCAGGACGGCGGCGACAACGGCGCGATGCTGCAGCCCGGCGGGTGCAACATGACCCGACGCTGGATCGAGAAGAACGACGCCAACGCGGCGAGCGCGTTCGCGTGCGCGGCCAACGTCGGCACCGGCGGACCCAGCGACGAGATGCCGCTGGCGGCGATGCGCACGGCGTTCGAGGAGCGCATGAGCGACGGCACCAACGGCGGCTTCCGGCGGCCGGACGCGCTGCTCGCGGTCGTGATCCTCACCGACGAGAACGACTGCAGCTACGAGCAGCCGGTGACGCTCGGGTTCGGGCAGAGCCTGTGCGACGCGCAGATGGAGCCACCGGCCAACTACAGCGCGTTCCTCGACGCGTACACCGGGGACCACGGGCGGTGGGCGGTCGCGATGATCGCGGGGCCGGGGCCGGGCTCGTGCTCGTCGAGCTTCGGCAACGCCGACTACGCCGAGCGGCTCGTGCAGTTCGCGTCGGCGGCGGGCGCGTCGAACGCGCTGGTGTCGTCGATCTGCGCCGGCGATCTGACGGTCGGGCTGACCGACGCGCTCGAGCTGTTCGACACGGCGTGCGAGAACTTCCCGCCGATCGACTGAGCGCATCCTGGATCGCGTATCGTTGCGGCGTGAGGACACGCGCACGTGCGGTCGCCCTGGCTTCGACGATCGCGCTGCTCGCGCAGGGAGGGTGCAAGCCGCTCGCGACGCAGGCGCCGCAAGACGGCGACGCACCGCTGCGACTGGTCGTGCTCGTGGTGATCGACCAGTGGCCGACGTGGGGCTTCGAGGCGCGGCGCGACCTGTACGCGCACGGGTTGAAGCGGATGATGGACGAGGGCGTGGTGTACCCGGAGGCGGAGTACCCGTACGTGATCACGTTCACGGCGCCGGGGCACGCGACCCTGGGGACGGGCGCACCGCCGTCGTCGACGGGCATCGTGGCCAACGGGTGGTGGCGGCGGGAGCAGGGCCGCGAGCGCCAGGCGGAGGCCGATGACACCGTGACGATCCTGCCGTTGCCGGGACGATCGAGCGAGGGGATCGAAGGTGCGTCCGGGGCGCCGCTGCGGGTCGACGGGATCGCGGACGTGCTGCGCCGCGAGACGGGCGGCAAGGCGCGCTCGGTCGTGATCGGCGGCAAGGCGCGCGCGGCGTGCCTGGTCGCGGGGCGCCGGCCCGACGTGGCGCTGTGGTACGAGCCCAAGCTCGTCGGCATGACGTCGTCGACGGCGTACGGCGACGAGCTGCCGGCATGGGCGCTCACGCTCGATCGCGAGCGGCCGGTCGCGCCGTACCTGGACGACGTCTGGACGACCGACGACGCGGCGCTCCTCCGGACGCGGACCGGCATCCCGGACGACGCGGCGGGCGAAGGCGCGGAGCACGGCCTGGGCATCACGTTCCCCTACGCGCTCGCGAGCTCGACGTCACCCGCGAAGGCGCTGCGCGCCACGCCCTTCCTCGACCGCATCGAGGTCGACGCCGCGGTGGCGGCGGTGACCGGCGAGCAGCTCGGCGCCGATGACATCGCCGACCTGCTGGTCGTCTCGCTCTCCGCGCACGACTTCGTCGGCCACAACTGGGGTCAGGAGTCGTGGGAGATGATCGAGCACGAGCGCGCGCTCGATCGCGAGCTCGGCCGCTTGCTGTCGTTCCTCGACGAGCGGGTGGGCGCCGATCGCTACGCGGTCCTGGTCACGAGCGACCACGGCGCGACGCCGGTCATCGAGCGCGGCCGCCATCCGGGCGCGCGCCGCATCCCACCCGCGGAGCTCGAGGCTGCCGCCGAGGAGGCCGCCGCCACCGTGCTCGGCCCGGGCGACTGGGTCGCCGCGCTCTCGTCGGCGATGGTCTACCTCTCCCCGGCCGCGCTCGCGCGTGCGCCGCGCGACCGCGACGCCGCCCTCGCCGCCATCACCGCGCGCCTCTCGACCATCCCCAACATCGCGCGCGTCATCGCGCTCGACACCCTCCCCTCCTCCTGCGCGGGCCTCGACGAACTCACCACGCGCGCCTGCCTCACGCGCTTCGCCGGCGAGACCGGCGACCTCCTCGTCATCCCCACCGACGGCAGCCTCATCACCTCCTACACCACCGGCACCTCCCACGACGCGCCCTCGGCCGACA
>DDTA01000169.1:19235-42379 GCA_002344285.1 Myxococcales bacterium UBA2376 | reverse complement strand
CCCGCGGACGGCGTCCACGCGACCGGCGCCGACGTGCGCACCCGCCGGCGCCGCGCCTTCGCGGCGCTGCACGAGCTCCTGTGCAACCTCGCCGCGCGCGGGCCCATCGCGATCGTCATCGACGACCTCCAGTGGGTCGACGCCGATACCCTCGTCCTGTTCGAGGGCATCCTCGCGTCGAGGCCGCCGTCGCTCCTGCTCGCGGGAATGATCCGGCCGGTCCGCAAGCGCGTGAACGAGCTGAAGGCCGGGCTCTCGAACCTCGACCTCGAGCTCCGCGAGCTCTCGCTGCCGCCGCTGACCACGACCGAGTGCACCGAGCTGGCCCGCGCCCTCCTGCGCGACGACGACGACGCGCGCGCGACGCGCATCGCGGCGGTGTGCGAGGGCAGCCCGCTCTTTCTCGAGCAGATGGTCGCGGCGGTGCAGAGCGGGCGCGAGGTCGGCGGCAGCTTCGAGCAGGTCGTGTGGGAGCGGCTCGACGATCTCGACGAGACGGCCACGGTCGTCCTCGAGCTCGTGTGCGCGGCCGACATCGCGATCGATCAGGGCACGATCGCGCGTGCCGCCGGCATCGATCGACAGGCGCTGACGGCCGCGGTCGCGACGCTGCACANNGCTCGTGCGCACCACCGGCGCGCGCCGGCGCGACATGATCGAGGCGTACCACGACCGGGTACGGATCGCGACGTGCGCCAAGCTCACGCCCGAGCAGCTGCAGCAGCGCCACGCGACGCTCGCGGAGGTGCTCGAGAAGCGGCGGGCGAAGCCCTGGCTCGTCCTCCACCACTGGCTCGCGGCCAACCAGCCGGCGCGCGCCGCGCCGTTCGCGATCGATGCCGCCGTCGGCTCGCAGCACGAGCTGTCGGCGAGGCGCGTGGCCCGCCTCTGCGAGGTCGCGCTCGAGCTCCTGCCGCCGGAGCACGCGGCGCATCGTCAGCTGTGCCGCGCGCTCGCCGTCGCGCTCGCCAACGCAGGGCAAGGCGTCGACGCCGCCGGCTGGTACCTGCGCGCGGCGGGCGAGAGCGAGGGCGTCGAGGCGCTCGAGCTCCGCCGCCTCGCCGGCGACCACCTGCTGCGCACCGGTCGCATCGACGAGGGCCTGCCGATCCTGCGCGACGTGCTCGCCGAGGTCGGGGTGAAGATGCCGGCGACCCGGCGCGAGGTGCTGACGTCACTCCTCTGGCGGCGCGCGCGCCTCGCCATGCCCTGGCGTCCGCGCGTGGCGGCCGGGAGCGAGCGCGCCGAGCGTCACCGCCTGCGCGCCGACGTCGCCCTCTCGTGCGGGGCGACCCTCGCCGTCGTCGACAGCATCCTCGGCGCGAGCCTGCACGCGCTCGGCCTGCTCGAGGCCCGTCGCCTCGGCGATCCCGATCGCCTCGCGATGGCGCGCTGCTACGACGTCGGGTACGCCGCGATCGCCGGCTCCGGTGGCCTCGCCCGCACCGAGCGCGCGATCGAGGCCGCCGCGGCGGCGGTCCGGACCGCCGGCACGCCGGTCGCCGAGGCCCAGCTGCAGTGGATGCGCGGCATGCACGCGTTCCTCATCGGGCGCTTCAAGGACGCGGTCGTCCTCCTCGACGGCGCGGCGCGTGCGTTCGCCGAGCGCTGCCCGGGGCGGGTCTGGGAGCAGGCGCAGGCCGAGCTGTTCGCGGCGTGGGCGGTGTCCCACGTGGGCGATCTCCGCGAGCTCGCCAGCCGGCTCGGCGAGCTCGAGCGCGTCGCGCGCTGGCACGACGACCTCTACACCGCGACGATGGCCGGCGCCGGCAACAGCGTGCTCGTCCCGCTCGCCGCCGACGATCCGGCGACCGCCCGCCGGCGCGTCGCGAGCGCCATGGAGGGCTGGAGCCAGGACGGCTTCCACATCCAGCACGTGCTCGCGCTGCAGGGCACGAGCGAGATCGACCTCTACGAGGGCGACGGCCGCGGCGCATGGCAGCGCGTCGTCGCCGCGTGGCCCGAGCTCGAGCGCTCGCTGCTCCTGCGCATCCAGCACACCAAGGTGTTCACGCTCGACGTCCGGGCGCGCGCGGCCATCGCCGCGGGCGATCGCGACGCGCTCGACGACGCCGAGCGCTGCGCGAAGCAGATGCTCGCCGAGAAGCTGCCGTGGGCGGAGGCGCTCGCCCACGCGCGGCTCGCCGGCGTCGCGGGTGCGCGCGGTCAGCGCGACGACGCGCGCGCGCTGCTCACCCGCGCGGCCGACGAGCTCGAGGCGCAGGCCGTCGGCCTCCCGGCGCTCACCGCCCGGCTGCGGCTGGCCGCCATCGAGGGCAAGACGATCGAGCAGGCGCCGGCGTGGCAGGCGCTGCGCGACCAGGGCATCGCGCGCCCCGAGCGGTGGATGGCGACGTTCCAGCCGTGGCGCGAGCTAGGACGCTGACTCGGCGGCGAGCACCGTGTTCTCGAGCAGGCACGCGCGCGTCATGGGTCCGACGCCGCCCGGCACCGGCGTGATCGCGCTCGCGCGCTCGGCCGCCGCCGCGTACTCGACGTCGCCGATGAGCTTGCCGTCGGGCATGCGGTTGATGCCGACGTCGATCACGACGGCGCCCGGCTTGATCCAGGCGCCCCGCACGAACTCGGGCTTGCCGATCGCGGCGACGACCACGTCGGCCGCGGCGATCACGGCCGGCAGATCCTTGGTCTTCGAGTGGCAGAGGGTGACCGTCGCGCTCGCGCTGGTGAGCAGGTACGACGCCGGCTTGCCGACGAGCACGCTGCGGCCGATGACGACCGCGCTGGCGCCGGCGAGCTCGACACCCGCGAGCGCGAGGAGCCGCATGCAGCCCTGCGGCGTGCACGCGACGAAGCGCGGGCGGCCCTGGGCGACACGCCCCAGGCTCTCGGGGTGGAGGCCGTCGACGTCCTTGTGCGGCGGGATGGCCTCGATCACCTGATCGGCGTCGAGGTGTCGCGGCAGCGGCAGCTGGACGAGGATGCCGTGCACCGCCGGATCGGCGCCGAGCTTCGCGACCAGCGCGAGCAAGGTCGCCTGCGAGACATCGGCCGGCAGCTTGTGATCGAACGCCTCGATGCCGCACTCGCGCGCGTCCTTGGTCTTGCTGCGCACGTACACCGCCGACGCCGGGTCATCCCCGACGAGGACGACCGCCAGGCCGGGCGTCACGCCGCGCGCCTTGACCGTCGCGACCCGCGCGCGGACCTCCTGCTTGACCTGCGCTGCGAGCGCCTTGCCGTCGAGGATCCGGGCGGTCACGAGGCCGCCGCCGCCGCCGTACCGCTGCCGGAACCGCTCGACGACGAACCGCTCGAGCTCGCGTCGCTCGGGGTCGCGCTCGACGACGAGCCGGTCTCGGACGAGCCGCTCGAACCGCCGCTGCTCGAGGCACCCGAGGCGGCGGCGCCGTCTCCGCCCGCCGGGGTCGTCTTGGGCGAGGCGTACAGATCCTTGTACCAACCCCCGCCCTTGAAGGCGAAGGAGGTCCGCGAGATGAGCCGCTCGAGCTCGCCGCCGCAGGCCTCGCACACCGTCTTGCGCGGGTCGCTCATGCGGTGCTCGTACTCGAAGTCCTTTCCGCACGACGTACAGTGATACTCGTAAACGGGCATGGCTTTATCCGCGTGTGGCTACCACGGCCGGCGCCGCGTCCACAAGCTCGGTGATCCGCACCCCCAGCTCTCCCTCGACCTCGACGAGCTCGCCACGTGCGAGCGTGCGCGCGCCGGCGCGCAGCTCGACAGGACCGCCGAGTGACCGTCCGAGCGAGAGCACCTGTCCGGGCGCCAGCTCGAGGAGCGAGCGCGCCGACACGCTGACGTCGCCCGCCACGATGGCGAGCGGGATCTCCAGGTCGGTGGCCAGCTCTTCGGATGACATGCGAGGCCTCTCGTACGGTGACAGCACGGTAATCCGATCGCGGACCGCGTCAAGCGCGACGCCGATCGCGCCCCGACCGACCTGCAGGCATGGCGCCGACTTGCCCACGACGACCACGTCCCGGACGGCCATGTCGCGCCAGCCCGCGACCCGTCCCCGGGCGAGCACGAACGTCGCCTCGACCGCGGGCAGCCACGCCCCCCGCGCCGCGATCAGCGCGCCCAGCGGGCGCGGCTCCGGGGGCGGCACCGACGCCGGCAGCGCGACGATGACGTCGGCGACGACCGGCGTGCTGACCCCGACCTCGATCACGAGCACGCTGCCGCGCCACGGCGGCGCGTCGTCGCCCAGCTCGACCTCGCCGGCGATCCCGCTCGTCGCGAGCGCCTCGGCGACGGCCGCCGCCGCGAAGGCACGCTCGGCGAGCGTCGGCGGCCGCGGCGCCGCGAGCTCGTCGTCGGCGGCGGCGGGACCGAGCGCGCGGGCGGCGAGCGCGCGCCACGCCAGCCACGGAAGCCCGACGATCGCCACGAGCTCCCCTCGCCGCACACGCACGCGCGCGACGCTCGGCTCGTGGAGCCGCCGGCGCGCCTCGCTCTGCTCGACCACGGCCGCCCCCCGCCAGCGGACACCCTCCGCGGGCGACCGCGCGCCCACCCAGACCGCCGCCCGCGACGCCACCCAGCTCGCGGAACGGAGCTGATTCCAGGGGAATGGCGTGACGGCCACGGCGGCATCCTACGCGAGCCTCGCCAGAAACTGGCCCAGGCGTACAAGGCGGGTACGATCGAGACCTACATCGCCCCACCAGGAGCCCTACGATGCGCGACCGACGGCTCGGCTACCGGATCCCGTTCTCCACCATCCTCACGTCGTTCATCCGCGACCGACCGGTTCGCGCGCTGGCGGAGGACCTCTCCGACACGGGCGTCCGGCTGTGTGCCGTCTCGGCGCGCGCGCCGGCGCCCGGGACCATGATGGCGATCGAGATCGAGCTGCCCGGCCAGGCCGAGACGATCTGGGCCAAGGGCGAGGTCTGCTACCGGAAGGGCGACGACCTGGCGAGCGGCATCGGCGTGCGCTTCATCGCGATGGCGCAGCTCCACGCGCGGCAGCTACGAGACTTCTGCATCGAGAGCCGCCGCGACCAGCTCGGCGGGCTGCTGGCGCGGATCCGCGGCGCGACCGCCTGAGCGGCTGGCGCGCGGGCGCGGGCACGGGCACGGGCACGGGGGAGATGTGCACGTTATAGTTTCCGGGTGCGACTCGTAGCTGCTCTCGTCGCCGCGCTCGTCCTCGGGACGCCGGTGATGGCCGCCGCGCAAGGCGACGACTGGGGGGTCACCCGCGACCCCTTCGACAAGAAGGTCGTCGCCAAGCTGAAGGGCATCCTCGCCCGCAACCCCAGCGACGCCGACGCGCTGGCGAAGCTGCTCACGATGTACCGGCGCTACCGGACCGTGGCGCAGCTGCGCGACGAGTACGAGGCCGTCCTCGCCAAGAAGCCCGACGACTGGGCGTCGCTGGTCGTGCTCGGCCGCATCGCGCGCGGCCAGGGTGATGACGTGACCGCGCTCGGTCTCTTCGAGCGCGCGGCCGCGGTCAAGGACGACCCCGCCGTCTCCGTCGAGCTGGGCGCGCTCTACCGCACGAGCGGCAAGGCCGCCGAGGCGCGCGCGGCGTTCGACACGGCGCTCGCCGCCGCCGGCGCGTCCAAGGCGATCAAGATGAAGGCGCTGCGCGCGCTCGCCGACCTGGCGCTCGGCGCCAAGGACATCGACGGCGCCCGCCGCTACTTCGATCAGTACATCGCGCTCGATCCCGGCAACGCGGCCCTGCGCCTCGAGCTCGGCGACGCCCTCGCGCAGGCCGGCCGCCACGACGAGGCGATCGCCGTCTACGAGGAGACCGAGAAGCGCCTCGGCAAGGACCCGGCGCGCCGGGTCGAGGTCGTCGCGCGCATCGGCCAGGCGCTCGAGCAGAAGGGCGACGACACGCTCGCCGTCGCCGCCTACCGGCGTGCGATCAAGCTCGTCCCCCGCGGCTACTACCTCGAGGTCGAGCTCACCGCGCGCATCGTCGACATCTACCGGCGCACCCAGACGCTGCCCGAGCTGCTCGCGTACTACGAGCAGGAGTGGCCGGAGAGCCGACGCGGCCACTTCGAGTGGGACACGCTCGCCCGCCTGTTCGAGGAGACCGGCGACCAGGAGAAGGCGGTCGTCGCCTACAAGCGCGCCGTCGCCAAGGCGCCGTACGAGCTCGAGACCCAGCGCCGCCTCATCCAGCTCCTCGAGTCGGTCGGCCGCGAGAAGGACGCGATCGCGCAGTACGAGGTCGTGGTGCGCGAGGCCCCCGGTGAGGCGCGCTTCCAGATCGAGCTCGCCGAACGCTACTGGCGTTCGGGCGACGAGAAGAAGGCGCTCGAGGTCCTCCGGCGGATGGAGAGCCGCTTCCCCGGCGACGGCGGCGCGCAGTCGGCGATCGCCGACATGTACCTGCGCTGGGGCAAGGACGACCTGGCCCTGGCCGCGCTCGAGCGCCTCGCGCGCCTCGAGCCCGACGATCCCGCCCACCTGGTGACGCTCGGCGAGCAGTACCACCAGCGCGGCCAGAAGGACAAAGCGATGGCGACGTGGAAGCGCATCGCCAACACCCGCTCCGCGCTGGGCTACGCCAAGCTGGGCGACGTCCTCGCCGAGCACGACGCGCCCGCCGAGGGCCTCGTCTACTACGCCAAGGCGATCAAGCTCGAGCCGAGCAACCCCGAGCTCTACAAGGGCCGCGCCCAGATCCACGAGCGCCAGAAGCAGTTCGACGAGGCGGTCGCCGACTGGGAGAAGGCGCTCTCGCTGTGGACCAAGCCGAGCGATCGCTCGTCGCGGCGGGAGGCGCGGCGCCGCATCGTCGCGGTGCTCCAGCGCTGGGACGGCGGCCGCAAGCTGCGCGAGTACGTCGACAAATGGAAGAAGGCGTTCGACAGGACCCCGCCCGATCTCGAGGCCGGCCACTTCCTGGTCGCGCACTACGAGCACCCCACGCGGGCCCAGAAGGGCGAGCCGCGGGCGACGCTCGAGCGGCTGCACCAGCTCGCCCCCGACGACCAGGACACGATCCAGGATCTGGTCAAGGCGTACGTCGCCGCCCAGCTGTGGGACGACGCCGTCGCCAAGCTGAAGCGGCTCGCCGAGATCGCGCCGGCGCGCGAGCGCGAGGTCTACGGCCAGATCGCCGAGATCATGACCAAGGCGCGCCGCGACAAGGAGGCGATCGAGTGGTCGCAGAAGGCGCTCGAGAAGAGCCCGAACGATCCGGTCGCGTACGAGCGCATGGCCGCGCGCTACTTCGAGATGAACAAGTTCACCGACGCGGCGGCGGCGTACGAGAAGACGATCGCGCTCGACCCGCGCAACTTCAAGGCGCACTTCGAGCTCGCCGACATCTACAAGCTCCTCGACAAGCGCGACAAGGCGCTCGAGCTCTACCGCCGCGTCCTGCGCCAGTCGACCGACGACGACCAGCTCCTGCGCGCCGGCAAGCACGCGATCGTCCTCGCCGAGACCGAGGGCTCGCTCGGCGAGCTGGAGAAGGTCGTCGCCCCGCTGTCGACGATCCTCGCGCACAAGCCGGTCTACCGCCGGATCCTCATCGAGCTCTTCGATCACTACGTCGAACCGCTCGAGCAGCGCACCCGGCGCGGACCGTCCGAGGTGCGGACGGCGGCCCGCGCGGAGCTCGACCGCCTCGGCAAGGGCGGCATGAAGGCGCTCCTCGACGCGCTCGCCGACGAGAGCGACCCGCAGCAGCGCGCGGTCGCGGTCGAGGTCCTCGGTCACCTCGGCAACAAGGCCGCCGCGATGCCGCTCGTGCGCGTCGCCCGCGAGGAGCCGCCGCCGGTCGATCCGACGGCGCCGCGCTCGGTCGGCGCGCTCACGCAGTCGCTGGACCTCGAGTCGCGGGTCGCCGCCCTCGTCGCCGCCGGCCGCCTGGGCGACCCGCGCGTCGTCGGTGAGACCCTGCCGATGGCCAAGCACGCCGACATCGCGCTGCGCGAGGCCGCGGTCTTCACCCTCGGCCGCACCGGCGACGCGCGCGCGCTGCCCGCCTTGCTCGGCGCGCTCGCCGATGGACGGCCGTCGGTGCAGGCCCTGGCCTGCCTGGGCCTCGGCCGCCTCCCCGACGCGCGCGCCCGGGCCGCCGTCGAGAAGAAGACCGGCGACGTGCGCACGCCGGATCTCGTCCGCGCCGCGTGTGCGGCGGGCCTCGCCGACGACGCGGGCGCGCTGCCGATGCTGACCGCCGCGCTCGCCGACAACGCCGGCGAGACCCAGCGCATCGCCGCGTGGGCGCTCGGCCAGCTCGGCGACAAGAAGGCGCTGCCCGCCTTGTGGGCGGCCTACTTCCGCCGCGTCGACCAGGACCGTTCGACCATCGCCTGGGCGATCGCGCGCCTGGCCAGCGGCGCCGCCGTCGCCGGGATCGCCGCCGACGCGACGCCGTACCCCATGCGCGCCGGCAAGCTCGATCTCGCCGCCATGGTGCGCGACCTGCCCGGCGAGCTCCCCGAGCACGAGATCCCGTCGGGCGCGATCGTCGGCCACGAGGCGGCGATCGCCAAGGCGATCGAGGTCGGCCTCGCCAGCCATCGCGACGAGGCCCTCGCCGTGCTCACCGATCTCGACGCGCGCGACGACGGGCTCGGGCTCGGCGCGATCGTCCCGGCCGCGCCGACGCCGGCGGTCGCCGCCGCGCTCGACGCGATCGGCAAGCGCATCCTCCCCACCGTCATCGGGCGGACCGGCGACGACGATCTCAAGGTCGCGGCCCGCGCGCTCGCCGTGGCCGCCAAGATCGGCGGCCCGACCGCGGCGAGCGCCGTCGAGCGCGCGCTCCGCTCGCCGTCGCGGCTGGTGCGCGCGACCGCGACGCGCTCCGTCGCGCTGCTCCACCGCCGCGGCGCGATGACGCCGGCGCTCCGCAGCGCGCTCGTCGCGCAGCTCGGCTCCGACGACTGGGAGGACCGGCAGAACGCGGCGATGACGCTCGGCGACCTCGGCGCCGACACCGACGTCGACGCGCTGGTGAAGGCGCTGAAGGATCCCTGGTCCTACGTCCGCGACGAGGCCGCGAAGTCGCTCGGGCGCCTGCGCTCGCAGGCCGCGATCCCCGCGCTCCGCGAGGCGACCCGGGACATCAACCCGGCCGTGCAGGCGAGCGCCAGGCGGGCGCTGACCGAGATCGGCGCCGGCCACTGACGCGCCTTCGCGAGGCATCCCTCGACGGGGGCATAGCGTTAGTCCTTTCGCTTGTTTGACGGGGATCGCCCGGACGTCTATCCTCGGCTTGCATGGACGTCGGCCTGGTCTGCGACCAGTGCAGCACTCTCGTCGCGATGGGGACCGCGCGCTGCGGACGCTGTGGTTCGGCGCTGTCGCTCGATGACGAGACGCGCACCGGCACGCCCGCGTCGAGCCGACGGCCGGCGCCACCGAGCAAGGCCACCGCCGGCGGTGAGGCCGTGGCGCCACCGTCGGAGCCGCGCGCGACGGTCCCCTGCCCCGAGTGTCACGCGCCCGTGCTCACCGGCAACCGCTTCTGCGGCAACTGCGGCGCGCGCATGGACGTCGCGCGCCCGCGCCCGTCCGCGCCGGCGGACAAGCCGGGACGGCGGACGCAGTTCTTCGGCGCCATCCAGGCGGCCCGCGCCAAGCTCACGCTGATCCGCGGCGACGGCCTCGACGGCGTGTCGTTCACGCTGGCGGGAGAGGACCACCTCGCGGGCCGCGTCGACTGCCCCATCCTCTTCGCCGAGGATCCGTTCCTGTCGCCGGTCCATGCGAACTTCTTCTACCGTGATGGTCGCCTGGTCGTCCGCGACGAGGGCTCGACCAACGGCGTCTTCGTGCGGGTCACCGGCTCGGTCGAGATCGCGATCGGCTCCAAGTTCCTCGTCGGCGAGCAGATGCTCGATGCGCACCTCGTCGCCGACATTCCCGACGAGGCGATCGAGGACGGCACGTACTTCTTCTCCAGCCCGCGGCGCGGCGCGCTCCTGCGCGTCGTCCAGACGTTGCGCGGCGGCGACACCGGCGTCGCCTTCTGCTCGTCGACGGGCACCGTCCGCATGGGGCGGGAGGGCAACGACATCGACTTCCCCGACGATCCGTTCATCTCGGGGCACCACGCGCAGGTCGCGTGGGAAGGCGGTCGCCTCGTGCTCACCGACCTCGGCTCCAAGAACGGCACCTTCGTCCGCATCGCCGGCGAGCACACGCTCGATCACGGCGACTACGTCTTCATGGGCCAGCAGCTCCTTCGCGTCGAGATCGTGTAGTCTCGGTCCGAGAGACCGGCGAGTCCTTCATCCTTTGGGGTTGTCATGATCGTCTGCAATCGGTGCGGGAAAGAGAACCAGGACCACTACAAGTTCTGCCTCGGCTGCGGGGCCGAGCTCAGCGCGCCGGGCAAGGCGGGCGGCGACATGGCGATGATGAAGACGATGATGGCGGACACGTCGGGCATCGGCGCGCCGCAGCCGCCGCGCGGCGGGCTCCCCGGCGTCGGTCCTGGCCCCGGCCCCGGTGGTCCCCTGCCCGGCATGCCGATGCCGCCGCCCGGTTTCGGTCCCGGTCCCGGCCCGATGGGGCCGCCACCCGGCGCGCCGGGACACATGGCGCCGCCGCCCGGCTTCGGTCCCGGGCCCGGCCCGCTCGGTCCTCCACCGCCCGGCCCGATGGGGCCGCCCCCCGGGCTCGGTGGTCCGCTGCCACCTCCGGGCCCACTCGGCCCCCCGCCCGGTTTCGGACCTGGCCCCGGCCCCGGCGGTCTGCCACCGCTCAACCCGGGTCCCGGGCCCGGCCCAGGTCCGGGCGCTGGTCCTGGCCCCGGCCCGCTGGGTCCGCCGCCCGGCATGGGCGGAAGCCCGTCTCCGTCGGGTCCGCCCCCTGGCGTGCCGATGGGCGGCTTCGGGAGTCCCGCGCCGTCACCGCCCGCCGCGACCGGTCCGCGCCGCTGTCCGCAGTGCAGCTCCGACGTCCCGCCCGGCTTCCGCTTCTGCGGTTCGTGTGGCTTCCGCATGGACGAGGTCTCGCAGCCGGCGATCATGCCCGCCGGTCAACCTTCGGCCATCTCGGCCTCGCAGTCGGCGCCGGTCGTGCGTCCCCAGCCGCGCGCGATGCTGACGCTCATCCGCCCCGATGGCAGCGAGGGCGGCACCCACGAGCTGCGTCAGGGCGAGAACAAGATCGGCCGCAACTTCGGCTCGATCTTCGAGACCGACGGCTACCTGTCGCCGGTTCACGCCGAGCTCGTGGTGAACGGCGCCAACGCGACCGTGCGCGACCTCGACAGCCTCAACGGCGTCTTCGTGAAGATGACCGAGCCCGAGGAGCTCCTCCCCACCCAGATCCTGCGCCTGGGCCAGGAGCTCCTGCGCTTCGACGTCATCCAGGCGCCCGAGGCGGTCGCCGACGGCACCGAGGTCATGGGCAGCCCCAACCCGGGCTACTGGGGCAAGCTGACCGTCATCATCGGCCGCGACGTCGACGGCGCGTGCTTCCCGCTGCTCGGCGAGGAGATCACGCTCGGCCGCGAGCGCGGCGAGATCAACTTCCCCGACGACGGCTACGTCTCCGGCCTGCACGCGCGCGTGGTGGCGCGTGACGGCCGCGTGTTCCTCGAGGACCTGGGCAGCTCGAACGGCACCTTCCTCAAGGTGCAGGGCGAGCGCCCGCTGGTGAACGAGTCGTTCGTGCTGATGGGCCAGCAGCTCTTCAGGGTGAACCTGTCCGCGTGACCCGCTACTTCTTGGGCTGATCCTTCGTCGAGAGGTCGTCGACGCCGACCGTCTTCTTGTCGACGTAGGTGAACCCCTTGACGATGAGCGGCAGCTCGCCGCCGGGCTCGAAGACGACCAGCACGTCGACCGACTCGCCGGCGACGCCGCCGGGCGCCTGCACGATCAGCTCGGAGCTGTCGTTGTTGCCGCTGAAGCGGACGACGTTGCCCTGGTTGTTGCCGAAGAACACCTTGGCGGTGCGCGCTTGCTTCTGGAAGTTCTGGCCGCGGATGACCACGTACTGGCCGCCCATGGCGTCACCGATGTTGGGCGACAGACCGAACACCTTGAGCTTGCCGTCGTTACCGCCGCAGGCACCCACCGCCATGAGGAGGGCGAGGATCAGGGAGGCCTTCATGGTGAGAAAGCTAACACCTTTTGTCTTCGCCGGGCCTGCTCGGTCACATCATGTCCTTGCGCTGGAGCGCCCGGCGCATCTTGGTGAGCGCCTGCTCCTGGAGCTGGCGGATGCGCTCGCGCGAGAGGTTGTACTTCTCGCCGATCTCCTTGAGCGTCAGCTCCTGCTCGGTCTCGAGGCCGAAGCGCTGGCGCAGGATGTCGGCCTCGATCGGCCGCAGCTCGCGCAGGAGGCTCTTCACCTCGTCGGTCAGCGCGACGAGCTCGAGATCCGCCGTCGGCGAGAGCTCCTCGCGGTCCGGATCTTCGAGGACCTCGGCCAGGTTGCGACCATCCTCGTCGCCCACCGGGCGATCGATCGAGATCGACTGCTCGAGGACCCAGCGGCGCATGTTCTCGACCTTCTCGGCCGGCATCTTGGTCGCCTGGGCGAGCTCCTCGACGGTGGGCGGCCGCTGGAGCTTGGAGGTGAGCTCGCGCCGCGCCTTGGTGAGGCGGTGGTGCGCGTCGATCATGTGCACCGGCAGGCGGATCTCGCGGCCCTTGTCGGCGAGCGCGCGGCTGATCGCATGCCGGATCCACCAGCTCGCGTACGTCGAGAAGCGGAAGCCGCGGCGGTAGTCGTAGCGCTCGACCGCCTTCATGAGGCCGATGTTGCCCTCCTGGATGAGATCGGCGAGCGACATGCGGCCGTGGTTGAAGCGCCGGGCGATGCTGATGACGAGGCGCAGGTTGGCCTTCACGAAGTCGTTGCGGGCGTCGTGGGCGGCGCGGGCAGCGGCGTCGACGCGGCGCAGCCACTCGGCGTAGGCCTTGGAGGCGCGCACCGAGCGCGCCAGGGGCTTGTAGCCACGCTCGATGCGGTCGACCGCGCCGAGGGCGGCGTCGACGAACAGGCGATCGGAGTCGAGCTCGCGCAGGCGCGCGGCGGCCTTGCTCGCGGCCCTGGCGAGCCGCGGCCCGGCGCCGCCGGTCTCGGACGACGCGAGCTTGCGCAGCGCCTTCACCTCGGCGACGCCGGGGGTCTCGGCCTCGACGGCCTCGAGCACGATCGCCAGCGCCGGCGCGAACGCGAGGAGCTGCTCCCAGAGCATGATCTCGAGCGCCTCGATCTCGCGCGCCGAGGTGAACTCCTCCTCGGGCCGCAGGACGTGCAGGGTCTGCATGTCGCGGAAGTACATCCCGAGGTAGCCCGAGCCGTCGGTCTTGCCCGACTTGTCGCGCGCGCGCTGCGGGGCGGCGTCGTCGGCCGGCTCGTTGGAGTTGGCGGTCCGGGTGGCGTGGGCGGGCTTCTTGCGAACCAGCGCCCGCAGCCGGGTCGCGCGCCGCGGCGCGACGGCACGGCGCGAGGCCTCCGTGGGGCGGGAAACAGTGAGAGCGCTCGTCTTCAAGGCATTCCTCCCGGCCGATTTGCGTCGGACCGCTCACATACAGACGTCGGGCGACCCGAAATGTTTTGCTTGTCGTGAAGCCCCCGACGGCGTGGCTCTATTCCAGAAACCGCGGCGGTCAGCTGGTTGCGCATGCGCGCATCGCGCCACCCGCGCAAGACGCCGGAATCTCGCGCTCGGATGACGTGCCTACATGCGTGTCCCGCCGTCGCCGACGGTCAGGTGTGACCGTCTGGCAACAGTAACGCGCGTGTCAGGACTTCTCGGCGGGCCGTCGCTCGGCGACGACGATGATCTCGCGCGACTTGTTTCCGAGGAATCTTCCGCGGGCGGCCATGCCGCCCGAGACTTCCAGCACACGCAGCCCCGCGGCGTGCAGCAACTTGCCGACCTCGTGCAGGGAATAGACCCGCACCGAGATCTCTTGTTCTACCTGACGGCCGTCGTCGAACACGACGGAGCGCTTGGACTGCACGCGCGACGAGAAATAGTTGAACTCGACTTCCTCGAGCACGACGCAGCCATCGCCCTCCCACCACACGCGCGCCGGCAGGTCGCCGATCACGTAGTCGCGGTTGAGCATCTCGAGGATCAGCTTGGCGCCGGGCTTGAGCGACTTGCAGATGAGCGTCGCGACCTTCTTGTTGGTCTCGTCGTCGAAGTAGCCGAAGGTCGAGAACAGGCAGTAGGCGCCGTCGAACTGCGCGTCGAAGTCCATCTCGCGCATGTCGGCGTGCACGAAGTTGATGTCGAGGCCGCGGCGCTGCGCCTCGTCGGCGCCGCGCAGGAGCAGCGGCAGCGAGAGGTCGACGCCGACGACGTGGTAGCCGCGCGCGGCCAGCTCCATCGCATGGCGGCCGTAGCCGCAGCCGACGTCGAGCACCGAGGCGCCGGGCTGGATGCCGAGCGCCTCGATGGCCATGAGCGCCTCGGCCTGCGTCGCCTGCGGCGTGAGGAACGGCAGGGTCCGGAGGTAGTCCTCGTCGAAGACCTCCTCGAACCACGGCTTGCCGCGCCGCTTCTTCTTGGCGTCGCTCTCCGAGGTCGGCACCGACGCCGCCGCGTGCTTGGCGGCGGTCGACGACTTCTTGGCCGGGGCCGGCGGCGCCGCCTTGGGCGGGGCTGGCGGCGGAGGGGCCGCGCCGGGCGTGGCCGCCTTGGGCGAGGCCGGCGCCGGCGGCGGGGCCTGGGGCGCGGCCGCCGGCGGGGTGACGGCGGGCGCCCGCGACTCCTGCTCGACCTCGACGATCTCGTCGGCCAGGATCTCGCCGGAGTCGCCGGCGGACGCGGGGGTCGCGACCTCCTGCAGATCGTCGTCGGCGAGCGCGACCTCGGTGCCGGTCGAGTTGCCCGTCACCGGCGCGTCGGGCGCCGCGGTGGACGGGGACGAGGACGGGGACAGCGGCGATACCGGTGACAGCGGTGACAGCGGCGACAGCGTGGCGGCGGCGGACGCGGGCCTGGCCTCGGCGACGGGCGCGGCGATGGCGCCGGCGGTCGCGGGGGGCACGGGGACCCGCTGCGGCGGCGGCGTCATCTCGAGGAGCTCCTCGAGATCGTCCTCGGAGAGCGCGACCGTGGCGGCACGCGGCATCCGCGCGGCGACGACGCCGTCCTCCGCCGCGGGGCGCTCGGCGCTGCGATCGGTGTCGACGCGCTCGACCTCACGGCGCGCGGCGCGGCGCTCCTCCGCCCGCTCGTCCACGTCGGTGATCGCGCGCTCCTTGACGTCGGGCACGGTCGCCGCCGCGGACGCGAGCGTCTCGACGGGTTTGCTCGTCGCGCCCATGGGCACCGGCGGCGGGATGGTCGCGGGCCGGCGCTGGATCGGGACCTCGCTCTCGCCGAAGTCGTCGCCGCTGAGGTCGTCGTCGTCGTCGAGATCGACGTCCACGGTCTCCGGCGAGGCGCCGTTACCGGCGGCGAGCTCGTCCTCGAGCGACGACAGGCCGAGGGCCTCGAGGCTGACCGCCGCCATCTGGCGCGTGCGCCCGTCGGGCACGACGTCGTCGACGATCGGGTCTTCGATCCGATCCGGGGTGCCGGGCACCGAGCCGTCGGGCGGCACCTCCGGCGGTCGCGCGATGCTGGTCGCGTCGTCGAGATCGTCGAGCGTGTTGACGCCGTCGGGCACGCGGTTGGGCCCCGAGGCGTCGTCGCTGAACGAGTAGGCGATCGACATCGCGACCGACGGATCCTCGGGCACCGGCGCGCTGACCGGCCCGGTGCGCGACTGGCGCGGGACGTTGTCCGACGGGATGCGCAGGCCCGCGCCGCGGCGGCGACGACGCCGCCGCTCGGCGGTCGTCATCCCCTCCTCCATGTCGGACGTCTCGTCGTCGGTGCCCTTGCTCACGTGGCCTCCGACCGGCCGGCCAGCGCCTGACCGAACTGGACGACGTCGCCGTCGGCGAGCGCCCGCAGCGGCGGCGCGCCGGCGGGCAGCAGCATGACGACCGTCGAGCCGAGCAGGAACGAGCCCAGCTCGTCGCCCGCCGTCAGCTCGACCGGGCTCACGCTCACGTGGCGCGGCTCCCCGGTGGCGTGCCAGACGCGCGTGTCGCTCTGGACGTGCGAGAGCCACATGTTGCCCACGCCCGACGCGGCGACCATCACGATCGCCGCCGGCCCCCACGCGGTCGCCAGCTCGATGACGACGCGCTCGTTCACCGCGAGCAGGCGATCGACGTGGCGCATGAAGCGGCCGCTGACCGGCCAGCGCTGGCCGGGAACGTAGTGGTAGCCGACCAGGCTGCCGTCGACGGGCGTGTGCACGCGGTGGTAGTCGCGCGGCGACAGGTACGTCGTCACGAACGCCCCGCCGGCGAGCGCCGCGGCGAGGCTCGGCAAAGTCACCAGCTCGGCGACGGAGTACGTGCGGCCCTTGGCCTGCACCAGCGTCCCGTCGACGATCGGCCCGGCCGCGGCGATGACACCGTCGCATGGAGCGACGACCGCGGCGTCGGCGACCGGCCGCGCGCCGTCGCGCAGGCGACGCGCGAAGAACTCGCCGAAGCTCGGATACTCCGAGAGCGCGCCCGCCGCCTCGTCGACGCGCGCATCGACGGCGCGGGCGAACGCGCCGTACAGCGCCGCGCGAAACGGCCGCGGCACCGGTGCGCGGGCGCAAGCCCCGACCACCGCTGAATACAGCCCGGTCGGCGCCCGGCGAAAGGTGTCGACCGTCAAGCGTTCGGCAAGGGCGGTGAGGTTCACGCCATTGATCGGTGGTGGTCCGTCCCCGAGCGGGCCTCCCTCTCGGAAACCTCAACAGTATAGGCCATGTGCGAGCGAACGCACAAGGCCGGGACCGCCCACAGGCCGATCAGCAGTCGTAATACAGGTAGAACTCGGACGGGGACGGCCGCAGGCGGACGTGATCCACCTCGTTCTCCGACTTGTAGGTCTGCCAGGCGTCGAGGAGATCACGCGAGAACACGTCGCCCTTGAGCAGGAACTCGTAGTCCGAGCGGAGGGCGGACAGAGCCTGGTCGAGGGAGCCCGGGCTATGCGGGATGAGCGCCAGCTCTTCGGGGGACAAGGAGTAGATGTCCTTGTCCATGGGCTCGCCGGGGTGGATGCGGTTCTCGACGCCGTCGAGGCCGGCCATGAGCATGGCCGAGAACGCCAGGTACGGGTTGCAGCTCGGATCCGGCGACCGCAGCTCGAGGCGCTTGGCCTTGGGCGACGGCGAGTACATCGGGATGCGGATCGACGCCGAACGGTTGCGCGCGGAGTACGCGAGGTTGACCGGCGCCTCGTAGCCCGGCACCAGGCGGCGGTAGCTGTTGACCGTGGGGTTGGCGAACGCGCAGATCGCGCCCGCGTGCTTGAGCAGCCCGCCGATGTAGAAGAGCGCGGTGTCCGAGAGGCCCGCGTAGCCTTCACCGGCGAACAGCGGCTTGCCGCTCTTCCACAGCGACTGGTGCGTGTGCATGCCGCTGCCGTTGTCGCCGTAGAGCGGCTTGGGCATGAACGTCGCCGTCTTGCCGTGCTGCTTGGCGACGTTCTTGACGATGTGCTTGTACCACATGACCTGATCGGCCATCTTGACGAGCTCGTCGTACTTCATGTCGATCTCGCACTGACCGGCGGACGCGACCTCGTGGTGGTGCGTCTCGATCTCGATGCCGACCGCCTGCATGGTCATGACCATGAGCGTGCGGATATCGGTCAGGGTGTCGACCGGCGACGCCGGGAAGTAGCCGCCCTTGACCCTCGGCTTGTAGCCGAGGTTGCCGCCGGCCTCGGCGCGGCCCGTGTTCCACGCGCCCTCGACCGAGTCGACCATGTAGGACGCGCCGTTCATCTTCTCCTCGTAGCGGACCTCGTCGAAGACGAAGAACTCCGCCTCGGGGCCGAAGTACGCCTTGTCCGCGATGCCCGTCGACTCGAGGAACTTCACCGCCCGTCGCGCGAGGCTGCGCGGGCACCGGCTGTACGGCTCGCGCGTGATCGGATCGACCGCGTCGCAGATGAGCGAGAGCGTCGGCGTCTGCAGGAACGGATCGATCACCCCGGTCGCGGCGTCGGGCAGCATCAGCATGTCGGAGGCGTTGATCGCCTTCCACCCGCGGATCGAGCTTCCGTCGAAGCCGAAGCCGTTCTCGAGGCCGTCCTCGAGGCGCTCGATCGGGTAGGTGATGTGCTGCCACGAGCCGAGGAAGTCGACGAACTTGCAGTCGATCATCTTCGCGCCGCGTGTCTGGGCGTAGTCCTTGAGGGCCTTGGCGTCCATGGTCGGTAGTCTCTCCTCGATCGTGCGTTGGCTCGGGTGAGCCTCGGTGTGGCGTGGTTGTACTAGATCGCGTCCTCGCCGGTCTCGCCGGTGCGGATGCGAATTACCTCGTCGACGGGCGTGACGAAGATCTTGCCGTCGCCGATGCGGCCGGTGCGCGCCGCCTCGGTGATCGTGGCGACCACCTGGCGGACGGCATCGTCGGCGACGATGATCTCCAGCTTGACCTTGGGCACGAAGTCCACCACGTAGGCGGAGCCTCGATAGACTTCCTTCTTGCCGCCGGTACGCCCGAATCCCTTCACCTCGGTCACGGTCATGCCGTGCACCCCGATCTCCGCCAGCGCCTCCTTGACCTCGTCGAGCTTGAAGGGCTTGATGATCGCCTCGACCTTCTTCATGGAGGCGACCGTACCGGGCGATTGTTTCCGCCAGGTTTCGCCCGGGAGATCACTCGCGCATTTTGGCGCGGAGGCGGTCGATCTTCTTGTCGAAGGCGATTCGCTTCTCGGGAGTGGAGAGGTAGCCGACCATGCTCGCGAGATCGGTCCACTCGGCCTCGAGGCGTGAGCCGTTGCGCGCCTTGTACGCCTTGTACTCGCGTGTCGCGGCGCGGAACTTCGCGGTGAGCGCGGCCTCGTCGGGCGCCGCCGCCTCCGGCTCCTTCTTGTCGACGCCGCCGCTCCGCTCGGGCTTGTCGCGTGGCGGATTGCGCCGCGAGCCGTTCACCGGCGGCTTCGCGCGATCGGCGGGCGGCGGCGGCTCCGGATCGCCGACGATCGCGCCGGGCATCTCGATCTCGACGGGCTCCTGCGTGCCGTCGCCGGCGCCGGCGACGACGACCACCGTGGTCGCCGCATCGGGCGCCGCGGCGCCCGGCGCCGTGGCCACGGCGGCGCCGGCGGCGACGTCGACCGGCTTCGCCCCGCCCTCGTCCCCGCCGAGCGCGAGGGCGAGCCCGAGGGCCGTCATCATGCCGAGCCCGGCGGCGAGGACGACCGGCACGACGCGCTTCTTGCGCGGCGCCGTGTCGCCGGTCATGCCGGCGACGACGACCGACTGCGCGCCGCTGCGGCGCCCGGCGCGCCCGACGCGCGGGATCGCCTGCGTCGGCGGCTGGTAGAGCGGCATGTTCGCGAGCGCGAACGACACGGTGGCGACCGACTGCGTCGTGAGCTGGGCCTCGAAGTCGGCGAGGTGCGCGGCGGCCGCGCGATCGAGCAGCTCGCGCTGCTGCGTCATCTCGGTGGCGAACAGGTCGCGCATGAAGGCGCCGAGCGCGTCGGTCGAGATCGTCGGGTTGATCGACACGAGCGCCTGCTGGATCGCGTCGCGCAGCTCGGCCGCGGTCTGGTAGCGCTCGTCGGCCTTGGGGGTCAGGGCGCGCGCGACCAGGTCGTCGAGGTGCGCGAGCGCCGGATCGACCTCGGAGAGCCGCCGGAACTCGCCCTTCACCACCTGGCGCGCGAGCGCCCGGTAGTCGGGGTTGTCGCCGACCTCGTAGAGCCGCTGCCCGGTGAGCAGCTCGAAGAGGACGACGCCGACCGCGTAGATGTCGGTGCGGTGATCGACCTGGCCGCCGCGCACCAGCTGCTCGGGGGCCATGTAGCCGAACTTGCCGAAGCCCATCTTGGGATCGGTGGCGGTCGCGCGCAGCGCGCTCTTGGCGATGCCGAAGTCGATGATCTTGGTCTCGCCCTCGAAGGAGACGACGACGTTCGGCGGCGAGATGTCGCAGTGGACGAGGTTGAGCGACGCGCCGTCGGAGCTCGTGCGGCGGTGGGCGTAGGCGAGCCCCTGCGCCATCTCGCGCGCGATGAACAGCGCGAGATCGACCGGCATCCGGCGGGCCGCGCGCTGGAGCAGCGTGAGCGTGCGGCGGAGGTCGCGGCCCTCGACGTACTCGAGCGCGAGGAAGTACTCGTCGCCGACGCGCCCGACCTCGAAGACCTGGGCGACGTTGACGTGCTGGAGCTTGATCGCGACGCCGGCCTCGTCGATGAAGCGCGAGATGAACTGCTCGTCCTCGGCGAGGCTGGGCAGCACCTTCTTGATGACACAGAGCTTCTCGAACCCGGCGAGCCCGTGCTTGGCGAGGAAGATCTCGCCCATGCCGCCGCGCGAGATGCGCTGGATGAGGAGGTAGCGACCGAAGACCGAAGGCAGCCCGGGGTCGAGCGGACGCGGACCGGTGGAGTCGACCGAGGGCTCCCCCGAGGAGCCGGTCGCCTGGCGGGATGCCTGGCTGTGGAGGGCGGCCGTCACGTGGGACCCCGCAATTGTGCCAGACCCGACGGCCCGGTGGGGCTTCCGGTTGTGATTGCGTAAGCCTGGGTGATAGCTTGGAATCGTGCCGCGCCGCCGAGCGATCATCGCCGCCGCGACGCTCGCAGGCCTGGGAGCCTGCGAGGACGGCACCGTACACGTCGTGCTCCTGCGTCCCGCCGTCGAGTCGGCGCGACCGCAGCCGGCGGCGACGGCGGTTCTCCGCCTCGTCCCCGACGGCGCGGCGGAGACGGTCCTGCGCACCGGCGCCGTGCGCGAGGATCGCATCGACTTCGGCGAGATCCCGGTCGATGGGTACATCCGCGCGTCGGTCGAGCTGCGCGATCCGTCGAACGGGCTGGTCGCGTACGGCCGGGTCTACGACGCCGTCGACGTGGAGCCGAGCGGCGACGCGACGATCACGATCCCGATCCGCCGTCCGCGTGTGCTCGCCGTCGGCCCGGCACCGTCGCGCGCCGTGGGGCCCGATGACCCGGTCGCCCCGCTCGAGACCGCGAGCACGATGACCGTGCAGCTCGACGTCTCGAGCGACGCCATGCCGGCGATCGCGCGACCGGCGCCGGGCGCGACGCGGCTCACCGCGGCGGCCGGGGCCGACCAGTTCGTGGCGGTCGGCGGCGCGATCCACCGGCTCGACACGTACACCGACGAGTTCGTCGCGGGGGCGTTCGCCGACATCGGGCAGCCCATCCTCGACCTCGCCGGATCCGGAGACGGCCGCTGGCTCGCGGCCGGCACCGCGGGCGGCATGTTCCTCCTCGAGGTCGCCGCGCCGACGCCCCGGCAGTTCCTGATGGGCCGGCGCGTCGACGCCGTGACCTTCTCGATCGACGGCGACGGCGTGCCCGTCGCGGTGGCGCTGGTCGACGCGTCGCGATCGACGCTCCAGTGTCCCCGCACGTCGAAGCTCGTCGTCGTCCGACCGGGCGAGCCGGAGACCGCCGGTCGCGAGATCGATCCCGGCGGCGGGGTCGCGGACATCGCCGGATCGCCCACCCGCCCGCGCGTGGTGGCGGCGGGCGTCTGCGGCAACCGTTCGCTGCTCGTCGGCCTCGATCCCGACCGCGTCGTGGAGACGGTCACCACGGTGACGTCGCCGACGGCGGCGACGTCCCTCGCCGATCGCGCGTGGGTCGCCGGCATCCGGCCGGGGGTCGTCCGGTCCGTCCCGGGCACGATGGACCGGGAGCAGTACACGGCGAACGGCGCGATCCCCGAGATCGTCGGCTGGGACCTCTCCCTCGACACGAGCGCGCGCTTCGATCTGCCCGAGCTCTCGGAGACCATCTTCACGCGCGACGACGACATCAGCTCGATCTCGCAGACGACCAACGCGAAGAGCGCCGCGATCCAGGGCGTGGCGGTGACGCCCACCGGCGATCAGCTGACGCTGGCGGTCACCGAGCTCTACAACCACCCGCCGCTCATCATCGACGCGGGGTTCCTCGGGACGTTCGACGTGATCCCGCCGATCGTCCTGCACGGCAGCCGCCTGCTCGTGGTGTCGACCCAGACCTCGCGGGTCGAGCAGGTGGTGCGCACGCGCTGCAAGGTGTGCATGGAGCCGTCGAGCGAGATGGGCACCGGCTGCACGTCGGCGGCGGCGTGGCTCTACGCCGACTGGGTCTGCGTGTCGCCGCCGGGGCTCCTCGAACCGATGACCGATCTCGAGCTCGGCGGCGTGTCCGCCGTGTATGGAGCACCGTGAGGCCCACCGTCGCCGTGATCATCGCGCTCGGAGCCGTGGTGACGGTGGCCCGCCCCGCCGCCGCGGAGGATCCGCGACGCGCCGTGGCCGTGCTCGAGTTCCGCTCGGAGTCGACGGCGCTGCCGCAGATCGGGCGCAGGATCGCCGACGTGATGGGCACGCGCACGTCGCTCAAGGTGCTGGGTGACGACCAGGCGCGGCAGCGCTACGGCGCCGCGCTGGTCGCCGATGTGGTCGCCTGCGACGGCGAGGCCCGCTGCATCGGCGCCATCGGCCGCAAGCTGAACGTCGACGAGGTGCTCCTGGTCGGCGTGAGCGAGCTCGGCGACGTCATCCTGACCGTGCAGCGGATCGACAGCCGGACCGGGAAGGTGAAGTCGCGCCTGGCCGAGGCGCTGGCGGCCGACGCGGCGCCGAGCGACGACGAGCTCGCGGTCCACCTCGGGCGGGTCTTGCCCGTCGAGGACTTCGTGCGCTTCGGCATCATCGCGATCCGGGTGAACGTCGACGGCGCCGACGTGAAGGTGGGCGGCACGCCGCGCGGGACGTCGCCGGTCCCCGATCTCCGCGTGCCGGCGCCGGCGACGTACCCGATCGAGGTGAGCAAGCTCGGCTTCCAGACGTTCCGCGCCGAGGTCGACATCGCCCCCGACGCGAACATCAAGGTGAACGCCGAGCTGACCCGGCCCGGTCAGGGCGAGGACCGGTGGTACAAGCGGTGGTACGTCGCGGCCGCCGCCGGCGTGCTCGTCGCCGGCGCGGTCACCACGACCGTCGTGCTGGTCCGGGATCGCGACAGCGTGCCGGTCGACGGGATGATCCAGTAGCCTGTCGGTCGCCATGCGCCCTCGCTCCGCGAAGTTCCTGGTCTCGGCGGCCGCGCCCAAGGATTTCCCCGTCGTCGACGACGCGCTGCCGGAGGTGGCGATCGCCGGGCGCTCGAACGTCGGCAAGTCGTCGCTCATCAACGCGCTGTGCGGCGC
>DDTA01000169.1:11066-19207 GCA_002344285.1 Myxococcales bacterium UBA2376 | reverse complement strand
AGGTCGACCGGTCGATGCGCGAGTCGTGGCGGCCGCTCATCGAGAGCTACCTCCAGGACCGGCGCGCGCTGCGCGCGGTCGTCCTCCTCGTCGACATCCGGCGCGGGGCCGAGGAAGAGGAGCTCGACTTCGCGCCGTGGCTGATGGCGCGCAACATCAAGGTCATCCCGGTGCTGACCAAGGCCGACAAGCTCGGCAAGGCGCAGCGCCAGCCGATCGTCGCCAGGCTGCAGCAGGATCTCGGCAAGGGGCCGCTGCTCGCGAGGCCGATCCTGTTCTCCGCGCACGAGGGCCTCGGGCTCGAGGAGCTGTGGCGCGCGATCGACAAGGTGCGATGAGGGCGGTCCATCCCGGGATGGTGCGTGTCACGCCGGCGGCGGCGACGGACCTCGACGCGATCGAGGAGATCTCCCGGCATTCGTTCAAGAGCCCGTGGCCGCGGAAGACGTTCGAAGAGGAGCTGGCGCGGCCACACGCTCGGCTCGACGTCGCGCGGCGTGGCCCCGGCGAGGTCGTCGGGTACGTGAACTTCTGGCTGGTCGCCGACGAGGTCCACCTGCTCGCGATCGCGACGCACCCGGACGCGCGGCGCGGCGGCATCGGCGCGACGCTCCTGCGCCACCTCGTCGACGGGGCGCGCGCGCGGGCGGCGCGGCTGGTCACGCTCGAGGTCCGCGCCGGCAACGAGCCGGCGATTGGCCTCTACCGGCGGTTCGGGTTCGTCGACGTGGCCATGCGGCGCGGGTACTACGGCGACGACGACGAGGACGCGNNGCGAGCCGTGGCAGCGGGCGCAGACGGCGGCGCGGGTCGCGGCCACGGACAGGTCGACGAGGCCGAGCGCGAGCGCGAGCGGGCGATCGCGCATCAGGTCGTCGGCGGCGTAGGAGGCGCCGGCGCCGTGACAGGCCTCGCAGCCGACCTCCGCGAAGTAGGCGCGGCCGGCGGGCGCGTCGCCGGTGCCGTGGCAGGCGAGGCAGCGCGCGGTCGGTTTCGGGCCGAGCGTGGTGGCGGCGCCGGCGCGGGCGTGGGCGGTCGACTTCCAGGCGGCGAGGATCTGCGGGTGACAGGTGCCGCAGGTGGCGGAGCCGACGAAGTCGCGGCGGGCGGCGGAGGCGGTGGGGAGGGAGAGCGAGAGGGAGAGGGAGAGGCAGAGGGAGAGGCAGAGGCAGAGGCAGGGGGAGAGGCGAGACACGAGGCGATGGTAGCAGCGAAGAGATCGGGCACGGGCACGGGCACGGGCACGGGCACGGGTCGGAGAAGCAAGAGCAGCGGACGGCACGGGCGCGGGTCGGAGAAGAGGGCGCGTGATAGCGTGCCGGCGTGGCGAAGATCGTTGGATTGACCGGCGGCATCGCGAGCGGCAAGAGCGCGGTCGCGGACGCGCTGCGCGCGCGGGGCGCGGCGATCGTCGACGCGGATCTGGTGGCGCGACAGGTCGTCGAGCCGGGGCAGCCGGCGCTGGCCGAGCTGGTCGCGCGGTTCGGCTCGCCGATCCTCGGCGCGGATGGCCGGCTCGACCGGAAGGCGCTGGGCGAGAAGGTCTTCGCGGATCCGGCGGCGCGCGCCGAGCTGAACCGCATCACCCATCCGCGCATCGCCGCGGCGAGCCAGGCCGAGATCGCGCGGCACGCGCAGGGCGGCGCGCCCGTCGTGTTCTACGAGGCCGCGCTCTTGGTCGAGAACAAGGCCCACGAGTGGCTCGACGCCGTGATCGTCGTCGCCGCGCCGCCCGACGTGCAGCTCCAGCGGCTCATGAGCCGTGACGGCCTCGACGAGGCCGCCGCGCGCGCGCGCCTGGCGTCGCAGCTCCCGCTCGAGGAGAAGCTCAAGGTCGCGACCTGGGTGATCGACAACGCCGGTGATCGAGCGGCGCTGGCGCAGCAGATCGACGCCTTGTGGAAGGACCTGGAGGCCCGCTACGGCCCCCTGGTCTCGCAGCTGCCCAGCGTGTCGGGCGTGATGCCGGTCATCGGCGAGGCCGACGTCCACGACTCGGAGCCGCTGCAGGCGCGACCCGCGGAGCGCGTGCTCGTCACCGGGTTCCCCGCGTTCACCGCGCGGCGCATGACGAAGAAGATCCTCGAGACCGACCCGACCGCGACGGTCCAGCTCCTCGTCTTGCCCCGCTTCGCGGAGGACGCGGGCCGGTTCGTCGCCGAGCTGCCGCTGGGCGACCGCGGGCGGGTGCGGCTGGTGACCGGCGACGTGTGCGCGATGGATCTCGGGCTGTCGACCGCCGAGTACCACGCGCTCGCGGCCGAGCTGACGACGATCCAGCACCTCGCCGGCACGTACTACTGGGGCGTCGACGCCGACACCGCACGCCGGATCAACGTCGGCGGCACCCGCGGCATCGTCGAGCTCGCCGCCGATTGCCGCCGCCTGCGCCGCCTCGTGCACTGGTCGACGATCCAGGTCTCGGGGCGACGGCACGGCGTCGTGCTCGAGGACGAGCTCGACGTCGGGCAGCGCTTCCACAACCACTACGAGGCGACCAAGCTCGCCGCCGAGGTGATCGCGCGCGACGCGATGCGCCGCATGCCGGTGACGATCGTGCGCCCCGGCATCATCGTCGGCGACAGCCGGACCGGCGAGATCGACAAGCTCGACGGGCCGTACTACCTGATCGTCCTGTTCGCGACCAACGCGTGGCCCGTGCAGCTCCCCCTGCCCGGCCGCGGCTCGGCGCCGCTCTACCTGACGCCCATCGACTACGTGATCGACGCCGGGTACCACCTCGGCATGGACGAGCGCGCGGCCGGCAAGACCGTGCACCTCGTCGATCCCGATCCCCTCCCCGCCCGCCGCGTGCTCGAGCTGGTGGCCGAGCACGCCCACACGCCCGCGCCGCGCGGCTTCGTCCCCGCGAGCCTGGCCCGGGCCCTCCTGCGCGCACCCGGCCTGGGCAAGCTCACGCGTGCGCCCGCGGCCGTCGTCGATCTGCTCTCGACGTCCGTGCTCTATCACACCAAGCACGCCAACGAGCTGCTCGCCGACGCCGGCATCACCTGCCCGCCCTTCGAGAGCTACGTCGGCAACCTGGTCCGCTACGTCAAGGAGGCGCGCGCCGCGCGCAAGAAGGGCGGCGCCGGCATCGAGGCGATCGAGGACGAGACCTTCGATCCCCTGGCCTGATTCCCGGACGCTGGACGCCTGCCCTGCCCCCGTCAGGCGCGTCTCACGTTCGTCTCCCTGGATGAATCGGCGGATCTATCCGTCAATGGGAGTGAACAACCTCAGGGGGAATATCGTGAAGCCTGGCTCGACTTCGTTCGTGGTCGTCATCTGGATCGCCGCCGGGTGCGGAGGAGGTGGGGACGCCGTGCCACTCGCGGATCTGGGTACGGAGATGGGTGGTGCGGTGTGCGGCAAGATGGCCGAGTGCTGCACGATGGCCGAGCTAGAGGAGGAGCTCCTCGGCGCGTCGAATCAGCAGGAGTGCGAGGCGTTCTACGCCGGCTTCCTGGGGCAGCTCTTCGTCCCGGTCCTGCAGGACTCGGTCGCCGCCGGGCGACTGGTCTACGACGGCGAGGCGATGCGCGCGTGCCTCGACGCGTACGGCGCGCTGGCGTGCGCCGACCTGCGCACCGCGCTCGCGACCGGCCCCGATGGCGCCTGCGACGGCGCGTTCACCGGGCAGGTCGCGCTCGGTGGCGCGTGCGCGACCGACCTCGACTGCGTCTCCGGGTTCTGCGACGGCGATGCCGTCGACTTCGAGGGCAACGTCACCATGGGCACCTGCATCCAGGCGCCGGGGGTCGGGCAGGCGTGCGCCGACGGCGACTGCGACGAGGGGCTGTACTGCGACTACGCCGGCGGCGCGCCCACGTGTCAGGCCACGCTCGCCGATGGCTCGGGCTGCGGCGCCGACGGTGACTGCGCGAGCGGCTCGTGCAACGGCGCGTCCGGCGGGCAAGGCGGCACCTGCGGCCCATCGATGACCTGCGACGGGATGTGATCACCCGTCGTCGTCGCCATCGCCGTCGCCGGCTTCCTCCGGCGCGGCGGTGGACCGCTGGCGGAGGCCTGCCCGCTCCAGCACCTTGTAGAGAAACTTGCGCTCGAGGCCGGCCATCCGCGCCGCGGCCGACAGGTTGCCACCGCTGCGCCGGAGCAGATCGGTCAGGTACTCGCGCTCGAAGCGGTCGACGACCGCCTGCTTGGCGTCGTGGAACGGGCGATCGGCCCGCACCACCTCGGCGGTCTCCTCGCGCTGCGCCGTCGGCCTGAGCAAGATCGGCAGCTCGTTGAACGACGTCACCCCGCCACCGAGCGCGACCGCGCGCGTGATGACGTTGCGCAGCTCGCGCACGTTGCCGGGCCAGTGGTACGCGGTCAGGCGCTCGAGCGCCGGTCCGCCGATCGTCGGAACCAGGGCGCCCGCCCCGACGCGCTCGAGGAAGATCGCGATGAGGCGCGCCAGGTCTTCCTTGCGCGCGCGCAAGGGCGGCAGGTGCACCTCGACCACCGCCAGCCGGTAGTAGAGGTCGCCGCGGAAGCCGCCGCGCGCGACCTCCCCGAAGACGTCGCGATGGGTGGCGGCGACGACGCGCACGTCGTACCGCTCCGGCTTGCGGCCGCCGACGGGGACGACCTCGCCGGCCTCGAGCATGCGCAGGAGCTTGGGCTGGAGCGCGAGCGGCAGGTCGCCGATCTCGTCGAGGAAGAGGGTGCCCCCGTGGGCGGCCGCGAACGCGCCCTGGCGATCGGAGGCCGCGCCGGTGAACGCGCCGCGCACGTGCCCGAAGAGCTCGCTCTCGACCAGCGTCTCCGTCGCGGCGCCGCAGTCGAACACGATGAACGGGCCGTCCTTGCGCGGGCTCTCGTCGTGCACGGCCCGCGCCGCGAGCTCCTTGCCCGTGCCGCTCTCGCCGAGGAACAGGACCGAGGCCTCGCTCCGGGCCGCCCGCTCGAGGATCGCGAAGACCTGGCGCATCCCCGGGCTATCGCCCCACAGCGCCCCGACGTTGGCGCGCGTCGACGGTGGGATCGCGACGACCTCGTCGGCGGGCAGGAGCTGGACGAGCGTGTGCCCGACGCGCACGATCACGCCGGGCGGCGCCGTCACCTTCTGGACCGCGACGCCGTCGATCGACGTGCCGTTGCGCGAGCCCAGGTCGCTGATGACGAAGCCGCTCGCCGACGGCGCGACCGTGCAGTGGCGGGCCGAGACCGAGGGATCGGTGAGCGCGACGTCGCACCCGCGGTCGGCGCCGATCACCACGCCCACCGGCGGGAGATCGAGCTCGAGGCCCGCGTCGGGGCCGGCGAGCACGCGCAGGCGCGCCGCCCGCGATGCCGGCGAGCGCGCTGACCTCGTTGGTGACGCGGGTGACTCGCATGGGGATGGGCCGGACGCCCGGCTCAGGCGCGGATGATCCCACGCCACAGGAGGTGCGCGAGGTGGCGGCACGCCTCGAGCCGGCCCATGCCGGCGACGTCGAGGATCTCCTCGAACGTGAGCGTGCCGTCGATGCGCGAGAGCAGGAAGGCGGCGCGCGTGTCGAGCGGCTTGCGCGTGAGCTCGTGCAGCGGCGCGGCGAGCACCGGCACTCGATCGAGGTTGCCGAAGAAGCGGTAGTAGCAATCGAGGATCAGATCGCGGCTCCGGTGGACGAGCTTCTGCGCCGCCGCGACGTCGGGCGCCTCCGAGAGCGCGAGATCGATCGCCGCCACGGCCGTCGCGTGGTCGTCCTCGTCGGCGGCGACCCGCGCGCGCTCGAGGAGCGCCGTGATGCGGCGCCGCGCGCGCTCCTCGGCGTTCTCCCGCGCCGGCGCGGCGGCGTCGATCTCGTGCGAGATGCGCGCGGTCGCGTCCTCGTCGGCGGTGAGCGCACGCCCGGCGGTGCGGCGCCCTTCGTCGCGCGACTCGTCGTCGATCGCGTCGGTCGCCGAGCGGGGCGGCGGCAGGTGGAGGTCCTCGACCTCGACCGGCCGGCGATCGTCCTCGACCACCGCCCGGAGCCTCACCTTGAGATCCGCGGTGCCCTGCTCCTCGAAGGGTTCGGCCGGCGGCAGCGCCTCGACGATCGGCTCGCCGACCGGGTCCCCGACCGACTCACCGACCGGCGCCGCGAGATCGAAGCCCCGCGCATGCGGCCACGCCTCGGTGGTGAGATCCTCGGAGCCCGCGCGCCGCTCGGCGACGGGCGCGAGGCCGAGGCCCGCGAGCACATCGGCGGCGAGCTGGACCGCGCCACGCTCCGTCGTCCGCTCGCCGGTGAAATCGGCGCCGAAGTCGCCCGTCCCGGCGCGGCCGAGCTCCAGCGTCGATTCGCCCGACGGGTCCTTCGCCGGATCGTTGGGCAGCTCGGGCGCGACGTCCTGCGCCAGATCCGCAGGCTCGAGCCCGAGATCGGGCGGAAAGCTGATGCTGGCGTGCCGGAAGTCGCGCGTGCGCTCGTCGTCGCCGACCTCTCCCCAGGTGCGCCCCCCGCTCGTGGGCTCGTCCGCGGGGCTCGCGGCCGCCTCGGCGAAGTCGAGCGCCTTGCGCGTCGGACCGGTGAACCACGTCGGCTCGCTCTCGGCGTCGAGCCCCCAGCCGTCGTCGACCGACGGCTCTGGCGCTGGCTCCGGCGCCTGAGGCGCCCATGCCCGGGCCCCGGCGCGCGCCCCGGCGACGGTGCGCTCCGCGCCGGGGTCCGCCTTGGTGAACGATCCGGTCGCCGCCTCGCCCTGCGCCTCCGCGTCGTCCTCGCCGGCCGTGATCGAGATCTCGTAATCGTCGTCGTCGTAGTCGCTGTCGGCCAGCCCGAACGGGATGAGCATCTCGGCCAGCGCCTCGGTCGAGCCGCCGGAAAGCTCGTCGTAGTTCTGGCGGACGTAGTCGACGTAGCCGAGCGCGCGGGGCTCGGTGGGATCGACGGCGAGCGCCGCCTCCCACGCGGTGAGCGCCCCGTCGATGTCGCCGGCGCGGTACCGATCGAGGCCGCGGGCGATGAGCCCGTCGATGTCGCCAAGTCCTGTCACTAGGCTCCGGTCTTCGACACCACCCCGCGGAACATGTTGAGGGTCCGGCTCAACGACTCCGTCCCCTCGGTCAACGCCGCGAGGTCCTTCTGCGCGATCGCGCCGCGCACACGCTCGATCACGCCGCGTGCCTTCTTGACCGCGTCCTGACCGAAGTCCGAGCCGCTGATGATGTCCGACACGCGCGGGAAGAGCGCCTCGACCTCGTCGAGCACCTTCTCCGCGTTGTGGCGCGCGCGGTCGAACTCCTGACCGCTGCGGACCTCGACCATGTAGTCCTTGTTGGCCTCGACCATCTTCTTGAGCTCGTCCTCGGTGAGGCCGCTGGTCGCGGTCACCGTGATCGATTGCTCGAGGCCGGTCTCGAGATCCCGGGCGGTGACCGAGACGATGCCGTCGGCCGAGATGTGGAAGGTCACCTCGATCTCGACCTCGCCGCGCGGCGCCCGCCGCAGGCCGGTGAGCACGAACTCGCCGAGCAGCTCGTTCTCCTCGGCGCGATCGCTCTCGCCCTGGAGCACCAGGATCTTCACCGAGGTCTGGTTGTCCTTGACCGTGGTGAACACGTGCGACTTGGACGTCGGCACGGTGGTGTTCTGCTCGATGAGCTTGTGGAAGTAGCCCCCGACGATCATGATGCCCAGCGAGTGCGGCGTGACGTCGAGGAGCAGGATCTCGTGCTTCTCGTCGGTGAGCGCCGACGCCTGGATCGCGGCGCCGAGCGCGACGACCTCGTCGGGGTGGACGCCCTTGCACGGCTCGAGGCCGAAGAACTCGGCGACGCGCTGCTGGACCAGCGGCATGCGGGTCATGCCGCCGNNCGCCGACCAGGATGACCTCCTCGAGGTCGCTCTTCGAGACCTCGGCCTCCTCGAGCGTGCGCGAGCAGATGTCGACCGTGCGCTCGACCAGGTCGGCGGTCAGCTCCTCGAGCTTGTCGCGCGAGAGCGTGGTCTGGAGGTGCAGCGCCTCGTTGCGGCCGGTCGAGATGATGAACGGCAGGTTGANNGTCTCGCGCACGCTCGACAGCTCGCACTTGGCCTTCTCGGCCACGTCCTTGAGCCGCTGCAGCGCCATCTTGTCCTTGCGCAGGTCGATCTTGTGCTCGCGCTGGAAGCCGGCGACCAGCCAGTCGATGATCCGGCGATCGAAGTCCTCGCCGCCGAGGA
>DDTA01000169.1:0-11007 GCA_002344285.1 Myxococcales bacterium UBA2376 | reverse complement strand
GCCAGCGCCGCCGCCGTCGGCTCGTTGATGATACGGATGACCTCGAGCCCGGCGACGCGCCCGGCGTCCTTGGTCGCCTGCCGCTGGGCGTCGTTGAAGTAGGCCGGGACCGTCACCACCGCCTTCTGCACCTCCTCGCCGAGGTACTCCTCGGTGATGAGCTTCATCTCCTGGAGGATGTAGGCGCTGATCTCGGGCACCGAGAACACCTGGTCGCGCAGCATGATCCGGACGTCGTCGTGGGGGCCCTCGACGATGCGGTACGGCACGGTCTCGAGCGACTGGCGCACCGCGGCCGAGCCCCACTTGCGGCCGATGAGCCGCTTGGCGGCGTAGACCGTGTTCTCCGCGTTCGTGATCGCCTGCCGCTTGGCGATGTGACCGACGAGCCGCTTGCCGTTCTCGGCGATCGCGACCATCGACGGCGTGGTCTTGTACCCGCCGCGATTGGGAATCACGACCGGTGTACCGTCCTCCACGATCGCGACGCACGAGTTGGTGGTGCCGAGATCGATGCCGACGACCTTCTCAGTTGGCATGCGCCCCTAGTCTCGCAGGATTTCGGGGGAGTTTGCCAGCCAGGGGGCCCTACTACCCGCCAGGTAACCGTCTTCCGCGGCGTTCGCGAGATCAGCGCACCAGCTCGGCCCGGACCGCGCGCAGCTCGGCGGCGAGCTCGGCCATGAGCGTGTCGTTCTCGCTCTTCATGGCCAGCGCCATGACCAGCACCTCCTCGGCCGACTCGAGCTTCCCCAGCTGCCGCAGCACCTGGCCCAGGATGCGCGCCGTCGACGGATCGCTGCCCTCGAGCGCGGCCGCCTTCTTGGCGTAGTCCTCGGCGGCGCGGAGCTCGCGCGCCGCCAGCGCGCACACCGCGGCGCGGCGAAGGTAGCGGGCCTGGCCGTCGAGCTTGACGGCGGCGGCGAACAGCTTGAGCGCCTGTCCCGGATCTCCGGAGACCTCCGCGACGCACGCGCGGTCGAACAGCTCGGCGGCGTACTCGACGGGCGTCTGCGGCGCCGTGGCCGTCGCGCCGGCCGACGACCGCCGGGCGGCGCCGTCGTCGGTCAGCTCGGCGTGCGCGCGCGTGAGCGCCTCGAACACCGTGTGGAGGCGGGCCAGGTAACCGCCGAGGGACTTGCCGTAGAAGCGATCGGGGTGGAAGAGCTTGGAGCGTTCGAAGAACGCGCGCTTGAGGGCACGCTTGTCGGCGCCGCGCGGCACACCGAGAAGCGCCCACGCGTCGCCGGCGGCGACCAGGCGCAGGGCGGCGAGGACGCGGCGCCGATCTTCGGGCGCCAGGGCGCCGGGCTCGTCGAGCGCGGCGAGCTCGTCGGGGGTGGGCGCGTCGAGCGGCGGGATCGGCGTCGACGTCGCGGTCACGGCGATGCGCGGGCTGCGCGTCGTCTCGCCGGTCGGCGTGCGCCCGTGCGGCGGCGGCGCCGACGGCGACGGCGGCGTGCGCGCGATCGACGGCACCGTCGACGGCCCGGCGGTGCGGGTGCGCGCGATGGAAGGCGGCGGCGTGGTCACGCGCGGGATGGGCGGCGTCGTCGGGGGCGGAGGGGCGACGGACGGCACCGTCGTCGCTCGCGGCTGGCCCGGCGCCTCGATCGCGCCGCGGTCCCACAGGGCCTGCACGATCTCGACCGCCCGGTCCGTCGGCAGACCGGTCATGAGGATGAGGTCCTTGACCGTCGTGTGGCCGTCGAAGCGCGACCACACGAAGTACTCCTCCGTGCCGAAGCCCGCCTTGAGCGGATCGAACCCCGGGCGCTGTCGGAGACGCTGCGCGGTCGCACCGACGCCAGGGATGACAGGCGGAACGCTCATCCGGACGGCGAGGAGCGTACCACGCGGCCACCGTCTGCAACCGCGCCTGTGCTCAGGCGCCCAGCGCCCGCCCGGTGAACGCGAGCTCCAGGATCGCCTTGTGGGTGTGGAGCCGGTTCTCGGCCTGGTCCCAGATCGCCAGGCCGCGGGGGCCGTCGAGGACGGTGGCCGCGATCTCCTCGCCGCGGTGGGCCGGCAGGCAGTGCAGCGCGATCGCGCGTCCCGAGGCGTGGACGAACAGCCCGTCGTCGACGATGTAGCCGCGGAAGGCCTCGGCGCGGGCGCGCGCCTCCTCCTCCTGCCCCATCGAGGCCCAGACGTCGGTCATGATCACGTCGGCTCCCCGGGCGGCGTCGACCGGGTCGGCGACGACGTTCACGGCGGCGCCGGCGGCACGGGCGTCGGCGACCGCGTCGGGATCGGGGTGGTAACCCGCGGGGCAGGCGAGCGTGAGGGAGAGACCGAACGCCGCCGCGGCGTGGATCCAGCTGACCGCGACGTTGTTGCCGTCACCGATCCACGCGTAGCGCACGTCGATGGTGCCGAGCCGCTCGCGCACGGTGAGCAGGTCGGCGATGATCTGGCACGGGTGCTCGCGATCGGTCAGCGCGTTCACCACCGGGACGCCGGAGGCGCTCGCCATGCGCTGCAGGCGTTCGTCACCGAAGGTGCGGTACACGATGCCGTGGCACATGCGGCCGAGGACCCGCGCGGTGTCCTCGACGGGCTCCCCGCGGGCGAGCTGCGAGCCGGCGCTGGTGAGCACGATCGCGTGGCCTCCGAGCTCGCGGATCGCGACCTCGAAGCCGACGCGGGTGCGGGTCGACGCCTTCTCGAGCACCACGGCGACGGTCTTGCCCTGGAGCCAGGGCGCCGGCGCGTGCGGGCGCCCGCGCTTGTACGCGGCGCTCGCGTCGAGGAGGCTGGTGAGGGTGGCGGCGGGCAACCCGCCGAGCGTGAGGAAGTGGGGCACGACGCGCTCCTACGCTTCGAGGGCCTGGCCCAGCGTGGCGACGGCCTCGTCGAGCTGGGCGGTGGTGACGACGTACGACGGCGCGAAGCGGACGACGTCGGCGCCGGCGAGGGAGAGGAGGACGCCCTGCTCGCGCGCGCGGGCGACGACGCCGGCGGCGTTCTCCTTGACGCGCAGGCCGCGCAGGAGGCCGCGGCCGCGGGCCTCGAGGGCGACGTGGCCGTGGCGCTGCACGAGGCCGTCGAGGGCGGCGCCGAGGTGCTCGCCGAGCGAGGTCACCTGCGCGAGCAGGCCGTCGCGCTCGATGATCTCGAGCACGGCGCCCGCCGCCGCGGTGGCCAGCGGGTTGCCGCCGAACGTCGACGCGTGGGGGACGGCGCCGCCGGCCTGCGCGGCGAGGCCGGCCGCGGCGCGCTCGGTCGCGCACACGGCGCCGATCGGCACGCCGCCGCCGAGGCCCTTGGCCAGGGTCATCACGTCGGGCGTGACGCCGTCGTGCTCGTGGCCCCACCAGCGCCCGGTGCGGCCGGTGCCGGTCTGCACCTCGTCGAACACGAGCAGCGTGCCGGTCTCGTCGCAGATCTCGCGGAGCCCGGCGAGGTAGCCCGCGGGCGGCACGACGATGCCGCCCTCGGCCTGGATCGGCTCGACGATGAACGCGCACGCGGTCGGTTTCGACAGCGCGGCGCGCGCGGCGACGAGGTCGGCGAACGGCACGAACTCGACGGGCCCGAACAGCGGGCCGAAGCCCTCGCGGTACTTGGGCTGGCCGGTGAGCGACACGGTCGCGACCGAGCGGCCGTGGAAGCTGCCGTGGGTGGCGACGATCGTCGTGCGCTCGGGCTGGCCGGTGACGACCTGCTGGTAGCGGCGGACGAGCTTGACCGCGCCCTCGTTGGCCTCGGCGCCCGAGTTGCAGAAGAAGACGCGATCGGCGAACGAGCGCCGCGTGATCGCCTCGGCGGCGAGGATCTGCTGGTCGTTCCAGTACAGGTTCGAGACGTGGGTGAGGCGCCCGAGCTGCTCGGCGAGGCGGCGGGTGAGCTCGGGGTGCGCGTGCCCGAGGCAGCACACCGCGATGCCCGCGGTCATGTCGAGGAAGCGGCGGCCGTCCGTGTCCCACAGCTCGGCGCCCGCGCCGCGCGCGAGCACGACCGGTTGCTGGCGGTAGTTCTTGATGAACGTGCGGTCGGCGATGGCGAGCAGGTCGGAAGCAGTGTGGGTCACGGGATCACTCCTTCGGTTACGGCGTCGATCGCGGGCTCTCGGGTCGACACAACCTGCGTGCCGACGCCCTCGCGGGTGAAGATCTCGAGCAGGAGGGCGTGCTCGAGCCGCCCGTCGATGATGTGGATCTTGTGCACGCCGGCGGCGAGCGCGGTCAGCGCCTGCTCGACCTTGGGGATCATGCCGCCGGAGATGACGCCCTTCGCGATGAGCGCGCGGGCGTCGGCGTCGGTGAGGCTGGAGATGAGGCGGCGATCGGCGTCGAGGACGCCGGCGATGTCGGTGAGGAGCACGAGCTTCTCGGCGCCGAGCGCCTGCGCCAGGCGCGCGGCGAAGACGTCGGCGTTGACATTGAGCGCGTTGCCGTCGGGGCCGGTGGCGAGCGGCGCGACGACCGGGATGTAGTCGGGCAGGAGGCGATCGATGACGGTGCGGTCGACGCTCGTGACCTCGCCGACCAGGCCCAGCTCGGGTCGCCGGATCGTCGCGCGCGCGAGCCCGCCGTCGCAGCCGGTGAGGCCGACCGCGGCGCCGCCCATGTGGTTCACCAGCCGCACCAGCTCCTGGTTGAGCGAGCCGCCGAGCACCATCTCGACGACCTCGAGCGTGGGCGCGTCGGTGACGCGCTGGCCGTCGACGAACGTCGCCTTCTGCCCGACCCGGTCGAGCATGCTCGTGATCTGCTTGCCGCCGCCGTGCACGACGACGAGATCGATCCCGACCCAGTCGAGGAGCATGAGGTCCTCGGCGAAGCGCCGGCGCAGCACCGGATCCTCGAGGGCCGCGCCGCCGATCTTGACGACCACGGTCTTGCCGCGGAACGCGGAGATGTAGGGGAGCGCCTCGACCAGGACCCGGGCCTTGGCGATCAGCTCTTCCACCGCGGATTCGTACCACGGCTCGCCCTTGCCCGTGCCCGCCTGGATCGGGCTGAACCGCCTACAGCACGTAGCGCGCGAGGTCGTCGTCGGCCGCGACCGCGCCGAGGCGCTCGACCACGTAGCCCTTGGTGATCGGGATGGTCTGCGCGCCGATGTCGGGCGCGTTGTAGAGCAGGTCGTCCAGCAGGCGCTCGAGCACCGTGTGCAGGCGGCGGGCGCCGATGTTGGCGGTGCGCGCGTTGACGTCGGCGGCGATGCGCGCGAGCTCGTGCACCGCCTCGTCGGTCCACTGGATGGTGACGCCCTCGGTGGCGAGCAGCGCCGCGTACTGCGCGGTGAGCGCGTTCTGCGGCTCGGTCAGGATGCGGACGAAGTCGTCGGCCGTGAGTGGCTCGAGCTCGACGCGGATCGGGAAGCGGCCCTGGAGCTCGGGGATGAGATCCGACGGCTTGGCCATGTGGAAGGCGCCGGCGGCGATGAAGAGGACGTGGTCGGTCTTCACCGGGCCGTACTTGGTCGTGACGGTCGAGCCCTCGACGATGGGCAGGAGGTCACGCTGCACGCCCTGGCGCGAGACGTCGGCGCCGTGGCGCTCGGCCGACGTCGCGATCTTGTCGATCTCGTCGAGGAAGACGATGCCGTGGTGCTCGGCGCGGATCACGGCCTCGCGGGTGAGGCGGTCCTTGTCGACCAGCTTGTCGACCTCCTCCTCGGTGAGCGCGTTCCACGCGTCGGGCACCTTGAGCCGCTGGCGGCGCGTCTTGCGGCCCATCCCGCCGAACATGTCCTTCAGGTTGCCCATCATCTCGTCGAGGCCCTGCCCGCCCGCGCCCGAGAGCACGTTCAGGAACGGCACGCCGTCCTCGGCGATGTCGACCTCGACCTCACGATCGTCGAGCCGGCCGTCGCGCAGCATGGCGCGGAGCTTGTCGCGGGTGGCGGGGTCGCCCGACGGCGCCTGCGGCTCGCCGGGGCGATCCGTGAACGCGCGCCCGCCGCCCGAGGGGCGAGGCAGGAGCAGATCCAGCAGGCGTTCCTCGGCGGCGTCGCGGGCACGGCCGCGCACCTTCACGGCCTCCTCGTCGCGGACGAGCTTGACCGACACCTCGACGAGGTCCCGGACGATCGAGTCGACGTCGCGGCCGACGTAGCCGACCTCGGTGAACTTGGACGCCTCGACCTTGAGGAAGGGCGCGCGCGCGAGGCGTGCGAGACGGCGCGCGATCTCGGTCTTGCCCACGCCGGTCGGTCCGATCAGGATGATGTTCTTCGGCGAGATCTCTTCCCTGAGCTCGCCCAGGACCTGCTGCCGGCGCCAGCGGTTGCGCAAGGCGACCGCGACGGCGCGCTTGGCCTCCTTCTGGCCGACGATGTACCGGTCGAGCTCGGCGACGATCGCCGCCGGCGTGAGCTGGGCGTCGGGGAGCGCCTTCTGACTCACGACAGCTCCTCGATCGTGAGCGCGCGGTTGGTGTAGATGCAGATCTCGCCGGCGATGCCCATCGCCGCCTCGGCGATGGCGCGCGCGCCCAGCTCGGTGTGGGCGCCGAGCGCGCGGGCGGCGGCGAGCGCGTACGGACCGCCCGAGCCGATCGCGGCGATGCCGTCGTCGGGCTCGATGATGTCGCCGGAGCCGGAGAGCAGGAAGGTCGCCTCCTTGTCGGCGACGAGCAGCATCGCCTCGAGCCGGCGCAGCGCCTTGTCCGAGCGCCAGTCCTTGGCCAGCTCGACCGAGGCGCGGCGCAGGTTGCCGCGGTGCTCGCGCAGCTTGGCGTCGAGGCGCTCGAACAGCGCGAGGCCGTCGGCGGCCGAGCCGGCGAACCCGGCGATGGCGTTGCCCTCGCCGAGCCGCCGCACCTTCTTGGCGCCGGACTTCATGATCGTGTTGCCGAACGACACCTGCCCGTCGCCGGCCATGACGACGACCCCGCCGCGGCGGACCGTCAGGATCGTGGTGGAGCGGATGCGCTCACTCATCACCCGATTGCTTAGCACGGGGGTGCGCCCCGTCGTAGACCGTCATCAGGTGGTCGAGCGAGACCTTGGTGTAGATCTGCGTGGACGAGAGGCTGGCGTGGCCGAGGAGCTCCTGGATCGAGCGGAGGTCGACCTTGCCGTCGAGCAGGTGGGTGGCGAACGAGTGGCGCAGCGCGTGCGGCGTCGGGCGCGCGGTGACCCCGGCGGCGACGCTCCAGGCCTGGCACAGGCGCTGAGCGCTGCGGGTGGTGAGGCGGCCGCCGGTCGAGCCGACGAAGAGCGCCGGCGTGCGGGTGTACGCGCCGCGCACCGCCTGCCAGGCGGCGAGCGCGCGCGCCGCCGCGTCGCCGAGCGGGACCACGCGTGTCTTGCCGCCCTTGCCGCGGCGAATCGTGACGGTGAGCGAGCCGTAGCGATCACGGTCGAGGTCGCCGACGTCGAGGCCGCAGGCCTCGGAGACGCGCAGGCCGCCGCCGTAGAGCACCTCGAAGAGCGCCTGGTCCCGCAAGCGGAACGCCGCCGCCCGCGCCTCCTCGCCCTCCGAGAGCCGCCGCAGGGTCGGGCGGGCCGCGGTCGCCGGCGCCTCGACGAGGCGGAAGGCGTCGTCGACGTCGAGGGCGCGGGGCAGCGCCTGCTTCTTCTTGGGGCCGCGGATCGCGGCGGCGGGGTTGCCCTCGAGCACGCCGCGCCGGTTCAGCCAGCGGAAGAACGTCCGGAAGGCGGACAGCTTCTTGCCGATCGTCGCCGGCTCGTTCTGGCCGAAGAGCTCGGCCAGGTGGCGGCGCACGGCGATCGCGTCGATGCGGGCGAGGGGCAGCGGCTTCTTCGCCTCCGGCCCGCTCACGCTCTGGCGAAACGCCTCGACGTCGCGCAGGTACGTCTCCACGGTCTTCGGCGAGTAGCCGCGCTCCACCGCGAGGTACGTGCGGAAGCCGTCGATGGCCTCGGGCCAGTCCATGACACTCCACGCTACGCCCGGCGTCTTCAGCGGGCCAGGTTTTCCGTGCCCGTGCCCGTGCCTTCCAGCTCTGGGGCCTCGCGCTCATCGTCGGCGCCTCGCTCATCGGCGACACCGGCCTGCCCTGGCCGCTCGGCTGACGCGGGCGCCGCGCGACGGTCTCCCGCGACCCGTGTCCAGGGGGGCATGCGTCTCACCCTTGTCCCCCTCGCCCCGCTCGTCCTGACCGCCTGCGTCGTGCCTCCGGCCGCGCCCGCCGCGGCGCCTGCCACGGCGCCGCCCACCGCACCATCCCCCGCCCCGGCCCCCGCCGAGCTTCGCGAGCTGACGGCGCCGCTCACCGGCCCGCGGGTGACGGTCGAGGGCACCCCGATGTCGATCGTGGTGCCGACCGGCTGGCGGTCCGGCTGGCACCCGGACGGCGAGGCGTACGTGATCTCGCCCGCGGACGCCCGCACCCAGGCGCTCGTCGCCGCCACCGCGCACCCGCTCGACGCCGCCGAGGTGGCGGGCCCGATCGACGCGCTCGTCGCCGGCGCGCTGCGCGACCTCGACGCCTCGGTGCAACTCGACGCCGTCGAGTACTTCACGGTGCGCGGCCGCGCCGGCGCGCGCGCGATCGCCCGCGCCGGTGATCGCGGGCTGCTCGCGACCGCGCTCGTGGTGGACGCGTGGGCCGTCGTGCTGGTCGCCGTCCACGCGCCGGCAGCATCCGCCGAGGCGAGGGCCGTGAGCGACACCGTGATCGCGACGCTCGAGGGCACGCCGCCGGCCCTGGAGGAGGACGCCGCAGCGCCGCCGGCGGCGGCGACCGGCGCGGGGCCGTTGCCGCCGGCGCTCGTCGGTTGCTGGTCCTACTACTATGCGAGCCGCACCAGCGGCGGCGGCTCGAGCAGCGTCCGGATCGCCTTCACCGCCGACGGCCGGTACCGGTGGCGCTCGCACACCTCGATGCCCGGCATGTACCGGGAGCCGACGATCGAGGAGGGCAGCGTCGCCGTCCGCGGCGACCAGCTCGCGCTCGTCGCCGACAGCGGCGAGCGCCTGGTCAAGGCCTACGCCGTCGACGGCGCGACCCTCGTGTTCGACGGCATGCGCCTCACGCGCGCGGGATGCCCTTGACCTCGCGACGTCACCGCGGCGTGCAGTCGTGGGCGGCGCAGACCTCGCGTATCCAGCGGTGCAACGTCACGACGTCGGGCGGCGTCAGGGGCGTCGACGGCGGCGGCGCCGCGAGCGCGGGCGCGAGCACGGTCGTGGCCGCGCGCGCCTCGTCGAGCGCGCGCGCGCGATCGACCGGCCACAACGCGCGCGCCAGCCGGACGCGCGCGAACGCGACCGTGGCGGGGTCGGCGACCTCGCCGGCGACGGCGACCGCGTACATCGCGACCGCCTCGTCGAGCAGCGTCCGCGCCTCCGCCAGCTTGCCACGCGCCAGGCGGATGCCGCCCAGCGTCGACAGCGCGTGAGCGGTGACGAAGCCGGGCCCCTCGCGCTCGCGGCGGATCGACAGCGCCTCGGTCCAGGCGGCCTCGGCCGCCGCGAGGTCGCCGCGCTGCCAGGCCACGTCGCCGAGGCTGCCCAGCGCGATCGAGACCCGGTAGTCGCGCGCGCCGCCGCCGGCGATCGCGGCACGGCGCGCGCGCTCGAGCTCCTCGGCCGCGCGCTCGAGCTGACCCTCGTCGCGCCAGCTCGCGGCCACGCCGTAGTGGCCGTAATACGCGTAGTGATGGCCGGGATCGACGGCGTCGGCCCACGCGCTCACCCGCGCCAGGTGCGCGCGCGCCTCCGCGGGCCGCCGCTGCTCGAGCAGCACCAGCCCGGTGACGCGCTCGGCGTCGATGGAGATCAGGTGGTGCTCGCCGACGACGCGCGCGGCGCTGGCCCGGGCGCGCGCCGCCAGCGCGGCCGCCTCGTCGACGCGGCCGACGAACAGGAGCAGCTCGGCGCAGGTGAGCGCCGCCTCGATCACGTAGACGTCGTCGTCGCCGAGCGCGGCCGCCGCGGGCGCGAACACGCGATCGAAGCGCGCGACCGCCGGCGCATGATCGTGGGTCCACCCCGCGACGCTGGCGTGGGCCTCGAGCAGATCGAGGACGCGATGGGGCTCGTCACCCGCGCGCGCCACCGCCGTCTCGGCCACCGGCACCAGCGCCCGCGCCTCGTCGAGGCGGCCGAGCTCGCCGAGCAGGACGAGCAGGCCGACCCAGCCATGGGCGACGGTGGCGTCGTCGCCCGCGCGCGCGGCCCACGCGATCGCGTCGCGCACCGCGACCTCGGCCTCGGCGAGCCTGCCGTTCATCGCGATCGCCGTCGCCTCCTGGAAGCGCGCGCGGGCGGCCCGCCGCGCGTCGCCCACCGCCGTCGCCTCGGCGACCACGGCGGCCGCGAGCGTCGCGGCCTCGGCGTTCTGCCCGAGCGACACCAGCGTCGCGGCCTCGATGACGCGCGCGTCGCGCGCCGCGGCCGCGGCGTCGGTGGGCGCGCCGCTCTCGGCGACGACGAGCGCGGCGCCGTCGTCACACCCCGACGGCGGCTCGAGCGCCGCGATCGCGGCGAGCGCCCCGTCGACCGCCGCCCGATCGAGCGCGTCGGCGGNNCCCCGCGCGATCGTCGCCAGCCGCGTGCGCGCGCGGTCGAGGCAGCGGCCCCGCGCCGCGCGCTCGTCGCTGCGCCCACGGCCCCCCCGGTCGTCGCGGCACAGCTCGCGCCGGGCATCGGTCCATCCGGCGGCGTGGCGATCGAGCGCGGCGGTCACGCGGGTCGCCACGTCGAGCGCGGCGGGATGCTCGCTCGCGCGCAGCCGCGACGTCACGACCTCCGCCACCGCCGGGCTCCAGACGGCGTCGAGCTCGGCCGCGGCGCAGGCGACCGCGGCGCGCCGCGCGGGCCAGGCCGCGTACGCGACGGTCGCACCCGCGACGACGAGCGCGAACCCGGCGGCGACCGCCAGCGGCCGCCCGCGGCGGCGGGGCGCGAAGCTCTGCTCGAGCGCGCGCACCAGCGCGTCCATCGACCGGTGCCGCGCGTCGGGATCGAGGGCGAGCGCGCGACCGAGGACCGCGCCGACGGGCGCGGTGAGCCCGGGCGGGAGCTCGACCACGCCGCCGCGCAGCTCGGGACGGGCGCCGGCGAGCGCGAGGCACGCGGTCACCGCG
>DDTA01000125.1 GCA_002344285.1 Myxococcales bacterium UBA2376 | reverse complement strand
CGACGAGGTCGGCAAGACGCCGCGGCACCATACGTTCTTCGAGATGCTCGGCAACTTCTCCTTCGGTGACTACTTCAAGGAGGACGCGATCACCTGGGCGTGGGACCTGCTCACGCGGGTCTACGGGATCGACACGTCGCGGATGGTCGTCACCGTGTTCGGCGGCGACCAGGAGCTCGGGCTCGGCCCCGACGTGCAGGCGCGCGAGATCTGGAAGCGGGTGACCGGCTTCGGCGACGACCGCGTGATCGATCTGGGCAAGGCCGACAACTTCTGGTCGGCGGGTGACGTCGGCCCGTGCGGCCCGTGCTCCGAGATCCACTTCAACATGGACGGCGCGCCCGGTGTGTGGCCCACGCGCGATCCGCGGAGCTGGAACGGCTGGCTCGAGATCTGGAACCTCGTCTTCATGCAGTTCGACCGTCAGGCGTCGGGCGCGATGCCCGAGCTGCCGGCACCGTCCGTCGACACCGGCGCTGGCCTCGAGCGCATGTCCTCGGTGCTGCAGGGCGTGCGGTCGAACTACGACACCGACCTGTTCACCGGGATCCTGGCGACCGCGGCCGAGCTGGCCAAGGTGACCTACGGCGCCGACCCCGAGAAGGACACGTCGCTCCGCGTGATCGCGGACCACGCGCGCGCCAGCACGTTCCTCATCGCCGACGGCGTCTTCCCCGACAAGACGACGCGCGAGTACGTGCTGCGCCGCATCTTCCGCCGGGCGGTGCGGCACGGGAAGCGGCTCGGCATCGGCGAGCCGTTCATGCACAAGGTGTGCGCGCGGGTGATCGACGAGATGAAGGGGCAGTACCCCGAGCTCGCCGAGCGCGCGATCCTCATCGAGACCGTCACGTTCGAGGAGGAGAAGCGCTTCCGCGACACGCTCGACGACGGCATGAAGCTCCTCGAGGAGGAGTTCGTGCGCATGAAGGCGTCGGGCTCGACCCAGGTGAGCGGCAAGACGACGTTCAAGCTCTACGACACCCACGGCTTCCCCGACGACCTCACCGAGATCATCGCCCTGGAGCGCGGCTTCACCGTCGACAAGGCCGGCTTCAAGCAGGAGAGCGACGAGGCGAAGGAGCGGTCTCGCGAGTTCAACGCCGGCGACGCCGCGGTCGCCGACCTGCACAAGCAGCTGGCGCAGGAGCTCGGCGGGACGCGCTTCCTCGGCTACGACGGCCGTGGCACCACCGGCCACGGCACGGTGAAGGCGCTCGTGGTCGACGGCCGGCGCGTCACCGAGGCGCGCGAGGGCCAGAAGGTCGAGCTCGTCCTCGACCAGACGCCGTTCTACGCCGAGAGCGGCGGCCAGATCGGCGACGCCGGCGTGCTGCTCGCGTCGAGCGGCTCGCGCGTGCGCGTCGACGACGTCACCAAGCCGGCCGGCGACATGTTCGTCCACGTCGGCGAGGTCACCGCCGGCGCCATCGCCGTCGGCGACCACGTCACGGCGACGGTCGACGACCAGCGCCGCGAGCAGATCCGCGCCAACCACTCGGCGACCCACCTGCTCCACCTCGCGCTCAAGCGCGTGCTGGGCAGCCACGTCGCGCAGAAGGGCTCGCTGGTCGCGCCCGATCGCCTGCGCTTCGACTTCGCCCACTTCTCGCCGATGTCGGAGGCCGAGAAGCGCGAGGTCGAGGATCTGGTCAACGCCGAGATCCGCCGCAACGACGACTCGCTGGTCGAGGTGCTGCCGCTCGACGAGGCGCGCCAGCGCGGCGCGGTCGCGATGTTCGGCGAGAAGTACGGCGAGTCCGTGCGGGTCGTGCGCATCGGCCACGAGTCGCTCGAGTTCTGCGGCGGCACCCACGTGCGCCGCGCCGGTGACATCGGGCTCTGCAAGATCATCTCGGAGGCCGGCGTCGCCCAGGGCGTGCGGCGCATCGAGGCGGTCACCGGGGCCGGGGCGATCGACTACCTGCGCCGGCTCGAGGGTGAGCTCGGCAAGGCCGGCGAGCGCCTGCGGGCGCCGATCTTCGAGGTCGCCGACAAGGTCGACAAGGCGCTCCTCGCGTACCGCCAGCTCGAGAAGGAGCTCGACAAGCTGAAGCAGCGGCTCGCCTCGGGCGCCGGCGGCCGGGATCTCATGGCCGAGGCCACGGAGGTCGGCGGTGTCAAGGTGCTCGCCGCGGCCACCGAGGTCGACGACGCCAAGGTCCTGCGCGAGACCGGCGACCAGCTGCGCGACAAGCTCGGCTCGGGCGTCGTCGTCCTCGCCGGCGTGGGCGGCGACAAGGTCACCCTGGTCGCGATGGTCACCAAGGACCTGACCGGCAGGCTGCACGCGGGCAAGATCCTCGGCGTCGCGGCCGAGATCCTCGGCGGCAAGGGCGGCGGCAAGCCCGATCTCGCGCAGGGCGGCGGCAAGGACCCCGCGCGCGTCCCCGAGGCCCTGGCCGCGGTGCGCGCCTGGGTCGCCCAGCACGCCTGATTGCGTTTTCGGCGCGGGCATCGGAACATCGGCGCCCGGGATGGCAGCCGACGACGCAAAGCGGCCGGCGACNNGTGAACGTCGCGCGCTCGGGCATCTTCATCCCGACGCGCCAGCCCAAGCCGGTCGGCGAGGAGATCCGGTTCGAGATCCGGCTCGCGAACGATCAGGCCGTCCTCGTGGGCCAGGGCGTCGTGCGGTGGACGCGGGAGCACGACCCCGCGCAGCCCCGGGCGCCGGTCGGCATGGGCGTCGCCCTCCAGCGCGTCTCGAAGGAGAGCCGCGACGTGCTCCTGCGCATGCTCGAGGTGCGCAAGGCGCTCGGGCTCCCCGATCCGCCCGGGGGCCTGCCCCAGCCGCCGGACGGCGGCGAGGAGCCCACGCAGCCGCGCGCGGAGGAGTCGACGACGCAGCGCCGCGCCGCGCCGGCGGGCGGTGACGACGAGGGCCAGACCCAGGTGCGCGCCGTCCCACGGCGCCGCGAGAAGTCGACGGGGCGCACGACGGTCACCCACGACTCGCCGACGCGGGTCGGGCCGATGCCGGTGACCAACGACTCGCCGACGCGGGTCGCCCCCGTGCCGGCGCGACCCGCCCACGTCGTCCCGCGCGCGGATCGCTCGGGACCGGTCGCGGCGCTGCCACCAGATCCGGAGCCCGCGCCACCGCCGCCGGTGAATCCGTTCGCGGCGGCGGCCGCCGCCGCTGCTGCGGCCGCTGCCAGGCCGCCCGACGAACCGCCGGCGCCGATCGACGTCCCGGCGGCGCCTCCGCCGCCGAGCGCGCCGCCACTCCCCGCGTCGCGCGCCTCGCGCCAGCGCCCTGCCCCGTCCGAGCTCGCGGCGGCGGCGGCCGCGTCGCTCTCCGCCGCGTCGACGCTCGCCGACGAGCTCGATCAGGACATCGACGTCTCGGCGGTGGTCGTCCGCGCCCGCGCGCTCGCGTCGGGCGATCTCGACCAGGAGCTCGACGCGCTGAGCGGCGGCGTCGTCGTCGAGGAGCTGTCGGTCGAGGAGGTGAGCGGCCGGCTCGCGCGCGAGCTGGGCGCGGCGGCGCCGACGATGCGCAAGCGCCCGCGGGCGACGCCCGACGAGCTGCCGAAGCCGTCGCTGCCCGCGCCGGTGCCGGCCGTCGTCGAGGAGCCTGCCGACACCGCGACCGCAACCGCAGACGCAAGCGCAGACGTAAGCGCAGACGCAGACGCAGACGCAGACGCAAGCGCAACCGCAGCCGGTACCGCAGCCGAAACCGCAGCCGTAACCGCAACCGAGGCCGTAGCCGAAACCGAGGCCGTGGCCGAAACCGAGACTGCTGCCGAGGCCGCCGCCGTGGCCGCAGCCGCAGCGGCTGTCGAGGCCGCCGCGGAGGCAGCCGCCGCGGAGGCGGCAGCAGCTGCCGCCGCCGCGATCGCCGCGACCACGCCGCCCCCGCCGCCGACCCACCGCGGCGCCGGCGCTGCCAGCCGCGGGCGGCGCCAGCTCACCGCGCCACCGCCGCCGCGTCCGAAGTCCGCGACGTCCGAGCTGCGAGCCAACGAGGATCGGCTCGCCCGCGAGCGCGCCGAGCGCGAGCGCCTCGACCGCGATCGCCAGCGGCTCGAGCGCGAGCGGCAGGAGCACGAGCGCATCCGGGTCGAGCGCGAGGCCCAGGAGCGCGAGCGCATCCGCCGCGAGCACGAGGAGCGCGAACGCCTGCGCGCCGAGCGCGAGATCGCCGAGCGCGAGCGCCAGCGCGCGGAGCAGGAAGCGGTCGAGCGGGCCCGCGACCATCAGCGCCGGGAGCTCGCCGAGCGCGACGCCCGGCGGCGCGCGGCCTTCGCGGCGGCGACCTCGCCGGCGCCAGCCCCGTTCTCCGATCCGCTGTCGAGGTTCGACCTGGACGACGGCGGCGTCGACGTCGACCTGACCTCGGGGTCACACGCGATGCGCAGCCGCGACGTCGACCTCGGCACGCTCGCGTCTCCCGAGCGCCTCGACCCGGCCGCGGTCGCCGCCGAGCCGATCGTCCCGCAGCGAGCGAAGGGCCGCACCCAGCCGCCGCCGCTGCCGCCGCGCGCCGCCTCGAAGTCGCAGCCACCGCCCTTGTCACCGCCGCCCGACGCGCCGCCGCCGCGCGTGCCCACGGCCGAGATCGAGATCGACGACGACTTCGAGATCGAGATCGACATCGACATGGACGACGACGAGAGCGACTGACACGCTCGGGCGCACGCCCGCCATGTCGACCTCGTCCCCGCTCGATGCGCTGGCCCAGACCAGCGTCGCCGTCGCCGCCACGCGCGCACGGCTGGAGAAGGTCACGCGTCTCGCTACCCTCCTGCGCGGGCTGCTCGATCACGAGGTCCCGCTCGCCGTCCACTACCTGACCGGGGCGGCGCGCCAGGGCAAGCTCGGCGTCGGGTACGCGCTCGTGTCGCGCGCGCTCGCGCAGCCGCCCGCGTCCGCGCCATCCCTCACCCTCGCCGACGTCGACCGCGCGCTCACCGCCATCGCGGACGCGCGCGGCCCCGGCTCGGGCAAGCTGCGCGAGGCGACGCTCGGCTCGCTCTTCGCGCGCGCGACCGCCGCCGAGCGCGACCTCCTGGTCGGCGTGCTCACCGGCGAGCTGCGCCAGGGCGCGCTCGACGGCGTCATGGTCGCCGCGATCGCCCGCGCCGAGCAGCTCGACGAGGCGCTCGTGCGCCGCGGCTTCATGATGTCCGGCGACCTGGCGACCATCGCCCACGCCGCGCGCACCGGCGGCGCCGCCGCGGTCGCAGCCTTCGGGCTCGCGCTCTTCCGCCCGGTGCTGCCGATGCTGGCGTCGCCCGCCGACGATCTCGCCGTTGCCCTCGCCTCGCTCGCCGACCCGCTGCTCGAGCACAAGCTCGACGGCGCGCGCGTCCAGCTCCACAAGGACGGCGACCTCGTGAAGGTCTTCTCCCGCGGCGGCGGCGATGTCACGGCCGCCGTCCCCGAGCTCGTCGAGCTCGGCCTCGCCCTGCCCGCGCGCACGGCCGTCCTCGACGGCGAGGCGATCGCGCTCCGCGCCGATGGCCGCCCACATCCCTTCCAGCTCACGATGCGACGCTTCGGCCGCGCCGCCGACGACGCCGCGGTCCGCGCGGAGCTGCCGCTCTGCGCCCGCTGGTTCGACGTGCTCTACCTCGACGGCGACGACCTGCTCGACCGCCCGGGCCGCGAGCGCCGCGCCGCCCTCACGGCGTCGGTGCCCGCCGACACGCTCGTGCCGTCGCTCGCCACCCGCGATCCACAGGAGGCCGCCGCGTTCCTCGCGGCCGCCTTCGCCGCCGGGCACGAGGGCGTGATGGCCAAGGACCAGGCCGCGCCGTACGCCGCCGGCAACCGGGGCTCGTCGTGGCTCAAGCTCAAGAAGGTCCACACCCTCGATCTCGTCGTCATCGCCGTCGAGCACGGCTCGGGGCGGCGCAAGGGCTGGCTCTCCAACCTGCACCTCGCCGCCCGCGACCCCGCCGCCGGCGGCTTCGTCATGCTGGGCAAGACCTTCAAGGGCATGACCGACGACCTCCTCGCCTGGCAGACCCGCGAGCTCGGCGCGCGCGCCACCGCGCACGAGGGCCACGTCGTGCACGTGCGGCCCGAGCTCGTCGTCGAGATCGCGTTCTCCGACGTGCAGGTGTCGCCGCAGTACCCCGGCGGCCTGGCGCTGCGCCTGGCCCGGGTCGTCCGGTACCGGCCCGACAAGTCCGTGGTCGAGGCCGCCACGATCGACGACGTCCGCGCCATCGCGGTCGCCGACGGCGTGCTGCCGCCCCGATGATCGCGTACAACCGGGGCATGGCGCTCCGCAAGCTCGTCGTCGGTATGGACTTCTCACCCGGCGCCGAGGTCGCGGCGCGCCGCGCCGGCGAGATCGCGGCCAAGCACGGCGCGGAGATCGTCCTCGTCCACGCCACCACCGTGCCGCAGCGCCCCGAGGTCCCGACGTCGATGGCCGCCACCGCCGATGCGCTCGTGAAGGTGCTCGACGATCGCCTGGCAGCGGAGCGCGACCAGCTCGGCGCGGTGCGCGAGCGTCTGGCCGCGACGAGCGGCGTGACGGTCTCGACCCTGGTCGTCGACGAGTACCCCGACGATGCGCTGGTCGACGCCGCCTCCCAGCTCGGCGCCGACCTGGTCGTCACCGGTACGCGCGAGAAGGGCCTCCTGCGCCGCTGGCTGCTCGGCTCGACGGCGGAGCACGTCGTGCGCCGCGCCGAGGCCAGCGTGCTCGTCGCGCGCCCCGGCGATCCCGACCACGGCTTCAGCCGCGTCGTCGTCGGCACCGACTTCTCCCCCGGGGCCACCATCGCGCTCGCGCGCGCCGTCGAGCTGGCGCAGCCCGGCGCCGTCCTCGATCTCGTGCACTGCCTGCACCACCCGATGTTCCGCCCGGTGCCCGGCGTCGATCCGGTCCTCGCCGACGATTACAAGGACTTCCTCTCCCAGCTCGTCGGCGACGCCCACGCGCGCCTGGAGGAGGCCGCGCGCGAGCACGCGGTGGCGAACGTCCAGTTCCGCTTCCACGTCGTCGAGGATCAGCCGCGCGAGGCGGTGTGCGACCTGGCCGAGAAGGTGAAGGCCGATCTGGTCGCGGTCGGCAGCCACGGTCGCCGCGGCCTCCGCCGCCTCGTCCTCGGCAGCGTCGCCGAGGCCACCGTGCGCCACGCCCCCTGCTCGGTCCTCGTCGCCCGCTGACTCAGCAGCGCAGCTGGTTCTTGGTGCCGGCCGTCGGGTGCAGCTCGGGATGCGCGAGCGCGCGCACGAGCGCGGGCACGTCGCCGGCGTGCGTGTTCCACAGCTCGACGATCGCGTCCGACTGCGTGCGCCCGGTCTCGGCGATCTCGGCCACCGGCTCGATCAACCGCAGGACGCCGGGCAGCGACCGCGCGAGCCCGTCGCGCACGATCGCGACCAGCTCGCGCGACAGCTCGCCGACCGTGGCCTTGCCGACGCGCGTCGCGAGCCCCGACATCGGCACGTCGTTGGCGAGCTGCCGGTGCTCGTCCCAGCCGAGCCCGGCGGTGAGCGCGGTGGCCGCGGCGCGCGCGGTGTCGTCGTAGAGGAGGCCGTGGCAGAACGGCGCCAGCGCCGCGATCATCCCCAGCGACCCGCAGTCGCACCCGCGCACCTCCATGTACTTCTTCATGCGCGCCTCGGGGAACAGCGTCGACAGGTGCAGCCCCCAGTCGGCCCGCGTCGCGCGCTCGCCCTGCCAGCCCTCGGCCATGAAGCGGCGGAAGGTCAGCCCCCGCACCGTGCGGTAGCCGCCGCGGTAGACGAAGTACATCGGCACGTCGAGCGCCCAGTCGACGTAGGCGCGGTACACGCCGGCGTCGGTGGCGCCGGGAAGGGCGAAGCGCAGGAGCCCGGCGCGGTCGGCGTCGGTGTGGCGCCAGATGTGCGCGCGGTAGCTCTGGTAGCCCGACACCTTGCCGTCGACGATCGGCGACGCCGCCCACAGCGCCGTCATCAGCGACGTCACGCTCATGAGGCACGCGAGCTTGGCCGCGGCGTCGGCCTCGTCGGACCAGTCGAGGTTGGTCTGCACCGTCGTGGTGCGGAGCATCATGTCGAGCCCGAGCGTCCCGACCGTGGGCATGTACGCCCGCATCACGTCGTACCGCTCCTTGGGCATCCACGGCACGTCCGCGCGCGTGCCGAAGGGGCGGAAGCCGATCGACAGCCACGCCAGGCCCATCGGCCGCGTGATCTCGCCCAGCGTCGCGACGTACTCACGGAGATCACCGACGAGATCGCAGCTGTGCGACACGGGGCGGGCGGCGAGCTCGAGCTGGCCGCCGGGTTCGATCGTCACCTGCGCGTCGCCGCGAGTGAGCGCGATCACGTGCCCGTGCTCCGTGACCGGCGTCCAGCCGCGCGCGGCGAACCCGGCGAGCACCGCGCCGATGCCATCGGGGCCATCGTACGCGGGCGCCGTGCCGGCCTCGGGGCCGCTCGCGCGCACGCCGACGAGCTCGTGCTCGGTGCCGACCCGCCACGCCGAGCGCGGCTTCTCCGCGCTGCGAAAATGCTCGACGAGGTCAGCGACGGAAGTGACCGGGACTGCGTCGGATTCGTCGACGAGATGCAAGGTTCGTGACTGTAACCCGAACGCCCATGGCGTCAACCTGCGTGGTACGTTGAGTCGCGCGATGTCCCTCGACGCTCTCTTCGCCGAACCCGTCTTCGCGCAGCAGCGCGGCCGGCTCCTCGACCTGCTCCGCGTCCACGCGTTCGCCGAGCGCGAGGTGACGCTGTCGTCGGGCGCCAAGTCGAACTTCTACATCGACACCAAGCGGGTGAGCCTCGACGCCGAGGGCGGCTTCCTCGTCGGCCAGCTCTTCCGCCGCATGATCGACGAGGTCGCGCCCGAGGCCGGCGCGGTCGGCGGCCTCACCCTCGGCGCCGATCCGCTCGCCACCGCGACCAGCGTCGCCAGCTTTCACGCCGGCCGTCCGCTCCACGCCTTCATCGTGCGCAAGGAGCCCAAGGGCCACGGCACCGGGCAGTGGCTCGAGAGCGCGGCGCGCATCGATCCGGCGCGGCCGGTCGTCGTGCTCGAGGACGTGGTCACCACCGGCGCGTCCACGATCAAGGCGATCGAGCGCGCGACGTCGAGCGGCCTGCGCGTGGCGGCGGTCGTCGCGCTCGTCGATCGCCTCGAGGGCGGCCGCGACGCCGTCACCGCGATGGCGCCGCTGCACCCGCTCTTCACGCGCAAGGACTTCCTGCCGTGAGACTCGCGTGGCTGGTCCTGGCCCTCGCCGCGTGCACGGCGAGCCCGGCGCCGGTCTCGCTCAGCGAGACGTGGCCGAGCCAGGCCGGCGACTTCGAGGACGTCAACCAGGACTGGACCCGCAGGGCGACCTTGCGCGGCGAGTACCAGCAGGCGCTCGAGGTGTTCGCGACGTTCCGCTCGCCCGCGTGGCGCGCGGCGCGGGCGGCGCACGAGATCCGCATGCGCAACCTCCATGGCGGCGCGGCCGAGGCGGTGCACGCGGCGGCGCGGACCGCCGCCGAGGGTGACTACGAGGTCGCGCTGGTGGTGACGACCTACGAGCGCAGCGAGAATGATCTGCACCGCGGCGACCGCTCGGTCTGGCGCGTGGCGCTGGTCGACGACGCCGGCGTCGAGACGCCGCCGATGAAGATCGTGCGCGATCGCCGCCCGCCGGACATCCTGCGCGCCGACTTCCCCATGATCGGCGACTTCGCGACCGTCTACATCGCGACCTTCCCGCGCACGGCCGCCGTGCTCCGCGCCGGCGCCAGGCGCGTGGCACTGCGCATGTGGAGCGTTCGCGGCGCGGTCGAGCTGGTCTGGGCCGCGCCGTAACCCCATAGCGAAGCGAGTCGAAGGGTCAGCGCTTCGCGCCCGGCTTCTTCGGCGGCGACTTCTTCGCCGTGGCCTTCGACGGCGGCGTTCGCGTCGGCTTGCGCCCCATCAGCTTGTCCCAGAACCCGACGGGCTGGTAGCCCGCGTCGAGATCATCGAAGGATTCGGCCGCGCCTTCGCCGTGGTGCTCGGCGTGGCCGCGCTGGAAGAACGCTTCCTCGTCGTCGCTGAAGTGGCCCTGCGCCGTCGCCGCCGCCACCTGCGCGTCGGCATGCGCCCGGTCGGCCTCGCGCTGCGCCTTGCCCGTGGGCGGCTGCGTCGACTTGCGTCGCGCGCGCCCCGACGCCGCGCTCTCCTTCGGCGCCGGCTGCACCACCTTCGCCGGCTCCGGCTTCGGCGGCTCGGCCTTCGCGGCCGCCTCTGCGCTGGCCGCCGCCGTCGCCGCCTCCGCGATCGAGCGCGCCTCGCTGCGCGTGTCCACCAGCTCCGCCACCAGGATCTTCGGCTCCGCGAGCACCTCGGGATTCGTCGCCGGCCGCGCGCGCACCTCGCCCGAGCGCTCGGCCTTGATCTCGCCGACGACCGCCGCCTGCTCCTCGACCCTCGCCTTCTCCTCCGCCTCGGCCTTCGCCTTCTCCTCGGCCTTCGCCTTCTCCTCGGCCTTCGCCTTCTCCTCGGCCTTCGCCTTCGCCTCGGCCTTCGCCTTCTCGGCCGCCTCGGCCTTCGCCTTCTCCTCCGCCTCGGCCTTCGCCTTCGCCTCGGCCTTCGCCTTCTCGGCCGCCTCGGCCTTCGCCTTCTCCTCCGCCTCGGCCTTCGCCTTCTCCTCCGCCTCGGCCTTCGCCTTCTCCGCCGCCGCCTCCTTCTCCTTCCGCGCCTTCTCCTCCGCCTCGGCCTTCGCCTTCGCCTCGGCCTTCGCCTTCTCCTCCGCCGCCTCCTTCTCCTTCCGCGCCTTCTCGGCCGCCTCGGCCTTCGCCTTCTCCGCCGCCGCCTCCTTCTCCTTCCGCGCCTTCTCCGCCGCCTCGGCCTTCGCCTTCGCCTTCGCCTTCTCCGCCTCCGCCTCCGCCTCGGCCTTCGCCTTCGCCTTC
>DDTA01000142.1:17409-18095 GCA_002344285.1 Myxococcales bacterium UBA2376 | reverse complement strand
GCGCTGGCGGCGGCCGCGGTGGCGGCGGGCGCCGACTACGTCGACGTCGCGGCCGATCAGGCCTTCGTGCGCGCGATGCACGAGGAGCACGACGCCGACGCGCGGCGCCGCGGGGTCGTCGTCGCGCCCGGCGCCGGCGGCCTCGGCGCGATCGGCGACTGGGCGGCGCGCTGGGCGGCCGAGGCGCTGCTCGGCGAGGCCGCGGGGCGTGCCCGCATCGGCGACGACGCCCCGCTCGACGAGGTCGCGATCGCGGTCGCGGTCGACGGCTTCGTCCCGGCGGCCGCCGCGCGGCGCGCGATGATCGACGCCGTCACCGCGCGCGGGGTGGTGTGGCGCGCGGAGCGCTGGGACCCGACGCGCGCGGCGGTGCGCGGCCGGGACGTCGACTTCGGCGACCTCGGGCGACGGGCGACGCGCTCGTTCCCCGCGCCCGAGATCATCACCCTCCCCCGCCACGTCGCCGCGCGCGTCGTCGACGGCTTCATCGCGCTGCCCGACGATCCGTGGGCGCGTGGCCTCGAGCGGCTCNNGCCGATCCTCGAGACGTTCGTCGACCCGACCCGCGTCCCCGACGCGGCGACGCGCGCCGCGGCGCGCTACGCGGTCGTCGCCGACGTGCGGCGTGGGTTCGCGCACGCGCAGGTGCGCGTGGGCGGCCGCGACGTGTACGCGATCGCCGCCGT
>DDTA01000142.1:0-17364 GCA_002344285.1 Myxococcales bacterium UBA2376 | reverse complement strand
GCTCGAGACCGCCGGGGCGCTCACGCTGACGACGAGCTTCTCGCGGGCCACGGATCGGTCTCTCTCGGGTCCGGCCGTGCTAGAAACCCCAGATGCTCGCAGCTCCTGACGGGGTGTCGCTCGAGGCCGAGAACGGTCTCGGGCGCGCGCTCGTCGCGCGTCGCTGGCGACTCGCCAACGGGCTCGGGGTGATCGTCGTCGTCGATCGCACGGCGCCGATCGTCTCGTACCAGANNGTGGTACCGCGTCGGCTCGCGCCACGAGGAGGTGGGCAAGACCGGCCTCGCCCACCTGTTCGAGCACCTGATGTTCGCCCAGACCGAGACGCTCGCGCCCGGCGAGTTCGATCGCGTCGTCGAGCGGACGGGCGGCGAGAGCAACGCCGCGACGTGGGTCGACTGGACCCACTACCGGCTGTCGCTGCCGGCCATCGATCTCCCCCTCGCCGTGCGCCTCGAGAGCGAGCGCATGAGCCGGCTCCTGCTCACGCCCGAGACCGTCGAGCCCGAACGCGACGTGGTGACCAACGAGCGCCGCGAACGCGTCGAGGACGACGTCGACGGCTGGCTCGACGAGCAGCTGATGGCGACGGCGTTCGAGGTCCATCCCTACCGCTGGCCGACGATCGGCTGGATGGCCGACATCCGCTCGGTCGGCCTCGACGACATCCGCGCGTTCTACCGGACGTGGTACGCGCCCAACAACGCGACCCTGGTCGTCGTCGGCGACGTCGACGAGCCCAGGCTCCTCGCCATGGTGCAGGACGCGTACGGTGGCCTGCCGGCGGCGAACCTGCCCGCGCCGGCGGAGACCGTCGAGCCGCCGCAGGACGGCGAGCGCGTCCGCCGGGCGCGCCGACCGATCACGAGCGACCGCGTGCTCTGCGGATGGAAGGTGGTGGGCCAGGCGCACCCCGACTGGGCGGCGCTCGAGCTGCTCACCACGCTCCTCGCCGGCAGCCCGTCGTCGCGCCTGCATCGCCGCCTGGTGATCGAGCGCGAGCTGGCGTCGACCGTCGACGTGCAGCTGACGCCGTTCCGGGATCCCTCGCTCCTGCGCGTCGCCGTCACCTGCGCGCGCGGCCACAAGGCCGAGGAGTCGCTGGCCGAGATCGATCGCGTGATCGCGGATCTCGCCGAGCGCGGCGCCGACGAGGCCGAGGTGCAGAAGGCGAAGAACCTGACCGAGACCGACTTCTGGTCGGCGCTGGTCGACGCCGACGGCAAGGCCGAGGCGCTCGGGCACCACGAGACCGCGCTCGGCGACTTCCGCACCCTGAACGAGCTCGCCGAGCGTCTGGCCGCGGTGTCCGCCGCCGATCTCAAGCGGGTCGTGCGCCAGTACCTCGTGCCGCGCACGCGCACGCTGATCATCGCGGAGCCGGACGACGGCGCCGGCGAGACGGAGGACGGCGACGGCGCCGGCGAGGACGCGGACACGGACGGCGAGGAGGCCGACGCGTGAGCCTCTTCGTCGAGCCGAGCGCGGACGCGCCCCTGGTCTGGATCGAGGTCGCGATCCGCGGCGGGGCGGCCGCCGACCCGTTCGGCCTCGAGGGCCTGCATCGCCATGCCGGCCTGCTCGCGCGCCGGGGCGCCGGCGGGCGCGATCGCGCCGCGTTCGACGACACCCTCGACCGCCTCGGCGCGGCGCTCGACGTCGGCGTCACCCGCGACTCGACGACGCTCTCCGCGGTCACGCTGACGCGCAACCTCGACGAGGTCGTGGGGCTGTGCGCCGACATCCTCGCGGCGCCCGGGTTCGCGGAGGTCGAGCACGAGCGGCTGCGCCGCGAGACCCCGCAGGTGCTCGACGAGATCCGCGACGACGACAGCTCGCTGGTGACGCGCTGGTTCGATCGCGAGTGCGCGCCGGGCCACGCCTACGCGCGGACCTCCCTCGGCACCGACGTCTCCCTGCCCCGCCTCGACCTGGCGCTCGCGCGCTCGACCTGGAGCGCCGAGGTCACGACCTCGAACCTCGTCATCGGCGTCGCCGGCGATGTCGACGAGGCGCGAGCCCACGCCATCGCGCGCCGCCTGACCGAGCGCCTGCCCGCCGGGCCGCCGCCGCGCGCCCCCGAGGTCGGCGGTCCCGATCCCGCGCCGGGCCGCCGCGTCGTCCTCGTGGACAAGGCCGAGCGGACGCAGGCGCAGCTCCGCATGGGCCACCTCGGCCCGCGCTTCGGCGACCCCGACACCGCGGCGCTGGTGCTGCTCGAGACCGGCTTCGGCGGGATGTTCTCGTCGCGGCTCATGCAGGAGATCCGCGTGCGTCGCGGCTGGAGCTACGGCGCCGGCTGCACGCTGCGCCGCTCGCGCGGCCGCCACTGGATCGAGATGTGGATGGCGACCGCGATCGACGTCGCCGGCGACGCGGTGAAGACGACGCTCGACCTCTACGCCGACGTCGCGGCGAAGGGCCTGTCCGAGGAGGAGACGGCGCTGGCTCGCTCCTACGTGGTCGGCTCGATGCCGTTCCACCAGGCGACCGCCCGCCAGCGCATGCAGATCGCCGTGCGCGACGCCGCCTACGGCCTGCCCTCGGGCTACACGGCGTCCTTGCCCGGCCAGGTCGCGGAGCTGAGCGCGGCGGACGTCGCCGCCGCCGCGGCCCGCTGGCTCCGCCCCGACGCCGTCGTCACGGTCGCGGTCGCGACCGCGGCCGCCGCGCGCGACGCGCTCGCTGCCGCGGGCGCGGGCCCCGTCGACGTCGTCGCGTTCGACGCGTACTGATCCCAAGCCCGGGCCCAGGCCCAGGCCCAGGCCTGGGCCTGGGTAAGGGTTAATCCGCCGCGAGGGCTTTGAGCTCGGCGAGGAGCGTCAGCGCCTCGATCGGCTTCATGTGATCGGGATCGATCGCGCGCAGCCGCGCTCGTAGCGCGTCGTCCGCGCTCGCCGCTGGCGGAGGCGCCGGCGCCAGCAGCGACAGCTGCGCGCTCGCGCCCGCCGGCTGCACCCCGCGGCCCGCCTCCAGCTTCTCCAGGATCTGTCGCGCGCGCGCGATCACCGACCGCGGCAAGCCGGCGAGCCGCGCGACGTCGATGCCGTAGCTGCGGCTCGCCGCGCCCGGCGCGATGCGGCGCAGGAACACGACCTCGCCCTTGTGCTCGCGCACCTGGGCCGAGAAGTTCCTCACGCGCGGCCGCGTCTCCGCCAGCGCCACCAGCTCGTGGTAGTGCGTCGCGAACAGCGTGCGCGCCCCGATCGCGTCGTGCAGGTACTCGGCGACGGCCCACGCGATCGACACGCCGTCGAAGGTCGACGTGCCGCGCCCGACCTCGTCGAGGACGACCAGCGAGCGGCGCGTCGCGCCGGCGAGGATCGCCGCGGTCTCGCGCATCTCGACCATGAACGTCGAGTCGCCGCGCGCCAGGTTGTCGGCCGCGCCGACGCGCGTGAACAGGCGATCGCAGACGCCGATCGTCGCCGCGCGCGCCGGCACGAAGCTGCCCAGCTGCGCCAGCAGGACGATCTGCGCGACCTGGCGCATGTAGGTCGACTTGCCCGCCATGTTGGGCCCCGTGACGAGCAGGAGCTGCGCGCTCGCGGCGTCGAGGTGCGCGTCGTTGGGCACGAACGTGCCCGCGGGCAGCGCCGCCTCGACCACCGGGTGCCGGCCGTCGGCGATGTCGATCACGACCCCGTCGTCGACCGTGGGCCGGCACCAGTCGTTGCGCTCGGCGACGTCGGCCAGCGTGCCGAGCACGTCCAGGGCCGCGATGGCAGCGCCCGCGGCGAGCAACGGCGGCGCCAGCGCGGCGACCTGCGCGACCAGGTCGCGGTGCAGCTCGGCCTCGCGCGTCGCCAGCGTGGTCTCCGCCGACAGCACCTTGCTCTCGAGCTCGGCCAGCTCGGGCGTCACGTAGCGCTCGCCGGTCGCCACCGTCTGCTTGCGCAGGTAGTCGCTCGGCACCTTGCCCAGCTGCGACTTCGTGATCTCGATGTAGTACCCGAAGACCCGGTTGTAGCGGACCTTGAGGCTCGAGATGCCGCTGCGCTTCTGCTCGCGCGCCTCGATCGCCAGGATCTGATCCTTGCCGCCGTCGGCCAGCGCCTTGCACTCGTCGACGATCTTGTCGAAGCCAGGCCGGATGAAGCCGCCGTCCTTCACCATCGGCGCGGGCTCGTCGACGAGCGCCGCCGCCAGGTGCGCCGCCAGCGTCGCCAGCGCCGGCGTCGCCACCGTGGCCAGCGCCAGCAGCTCCGGCACCGGGGCCAGCTCGTCGCCCCCCGCGGCGAGCGTCGCCGCCAGCTCCGGCAGCATCGCGACCGAGTCCCGCAGCCGCCCCAGGTCCCGCGGCTGCGCCACGCCCAGCGTCGCCTTACCGGCGAGCCGCTCGATGTCGCTCACCCCGCGCAGCGCCGCACGCACCGCCCGGCGCAGCTCGGGCCGCTCGCGCAGCCACTCGACGGCGTCGTGCCGCCGCCGGATCGCGGCCACTTCCGTAAGTGGATACAGAAGCCACCGCCGCAGGAGGCGCGCGCCCGGCGACGTCGCGGTGTCGTCGAGCACGTCGAGCAGCGAGCCCTGCCGCTTGCCGCCGATGAGCGTCTCGGTCAGCTCGAGATTCGCGATCGCCGCCTCGTCGAGCACCAGCGCCGCGTCCGCCGCGTAGAGCGCGAGCCGCACCACCGGCAAGACGCCGGCCGGCTGCGTCGCGCGCGCGTACGCGAGCACGGCCGCCGCCGCCCGCACCGCGAGCGGCGCACCCGCGGGCACGTCGGCCAGGCTCGCCGCGAGCTCCGCGCGGGCCGCCGCCTCGTCGAGCACGCTGGCCACCGACCACGCCGCCGCGCGATGACGCCGCACCGGCGTGCCCGGCCCCGCCGCGCCGCCGTCGACCATCGCCGCGGCCGCCACGATGACCTCCCGCGGCGCCACGCGGCAGAGCTCGTCGGCCGCCGCCGCCGCGCTCGCCAGCTCGGTGGCGCGGAACTCGCCCGTCGTCGCGTCGAGGTACGCGAGCCCCCACGCGCCCTCGCCCGCGTCGGCGCCCGCGACCGCCGCCGGCACCAGCGCCGCCAGGTACCGCGGCGCGCGCGGATCGAGCGACTCCTCGTCGACCACCACGCCCGGCGTCACCACCCGCACGACCTCGCGCTTCACGAGCCCCTTGGCGAGCTTGGGGTCCTCGACCTGCTCGCACATGACGACCTTGTGGCCGAGCTCGGTCAGCCTCGCGACGTAGCCGCGCGCGGCGTGGTGCGGGACGCCGCACATCGGCACCGCGTCGACCTTGCCCTTGTCGCGCGTCGTGAGCGTCAGGTCGAGCAGCCCCGAGCCGAGGACGGCGTCCTCGAAGAACATCTCGTAGAAGTCGCCCAGCCGGAAGAAGACGATCGCGTCGGGATAACGTTCCTTGACGTCGAGGAACTGCCGCATGAGCGGCGTATCGGCTGGCGACGTGCGTCCCACGGGGAGACGTTGGTACCACGACGCCCGCGGCGACGATCAGAGGCGCGTGACGTAGGCGATCTTGGGCACCTTGCGCTCGAACTCCGCCTTGGCCGCCACCGCCTCGTCGTAGCTCGTGTAGTTGCCGAGGCGCACGCGATAGAACGTCTTGCCGTCGACCTCCGCGCTCACGACGTACGCACCGTAGCCGGCGCCCTTCACGGTCGCCAGGAACGACTCGGCCTCGGCCTTGTCCTGGAAGGCCGAGAGCTGGAGGGTGAACTTGGCCTTGCCGCCCGACGCGGGCTGGGGCTTGGTGACCGGGCCGTCGTCAGCCGCGGCCTCGCGCTTGTCGGCCTTGGCCTCGGCCTTGGCCTCGGGCTTGGCCTCGGCCTTGGCCTCGGGCTTCTTCTCGGCCTCGACCTTCTTCTCGCTCTCGGGCTTCTTCTCGGCCTCGGCCTTCTTCTCGCTCTCGGCCTTGGGCGCGACGGCCTGCAGCGCGCGATCCACCTGCGCCACCGGCGCGTCCGCACCGCGCAGCGCCGCCGGATACGTCAGCTCGCCCTTGCCCTCGGCGAGCCGGTCCAGCGCCGCGAGCGGATCCTTGCGCGCCGACGTCGCCGCCGCGCGATCGACGTGCGACCGCGCCTCGAGGCGACGCCCGACCATCACGCCGAGCACGAAGACGAGGCAGGCGACGACGGCGCCGCCGAAGAACAGATAGAAGATCTGGCGCCCGTCCAGGCTGACCTCGATCTTGTCCTTGTAGAGCTCCGGCTCGGAGGTGCGGGTCACCATGGTTCCTCCCAGGGACGTTCGCGCACCCCCGGCGGAGGGGCAAAAAAACGGCCGGGTTACCGCACCACCGTACCCGCGGCGACGGTGTCGGGGTCGACGCGGATGATCTGGCCCCGGTAGTTCGACGCGTCGTTGGGCACGTCGATCGCGTTCGGGTCGCTGTCACCTTCGTCGACGATCCACACCACCCCGTCGGGCGAGCGCACGAGCCTGGACGGCAGGATGGCCAGGTTGCCGGCGGTCCGGGGCGAGAAGCCCGAGATCACGCGGAACGTGAACGCGTACCCCGGGAACAGACGCGGGATGTCCGTGAGCCCTCCCCCGCGGTCGTACTTGCAGACCGCGTCGCCGGGGTAGGTCATGTTGACCAGGTGGAGGGTCATGAGCGGGTTCTTGAAGCGGACCGCCTCGAGCGACGTGGTGCGCAGGATCCCGGCGGGGGTGCCGATCTGGCAGGTCGGCGCCGGCGGTGCGGCGCCCGTGTAGTTCGGCACCAGCTCGGTGTGGTCGACCGTCGTCTTGCACGGGTTGGGCGTCACGACGTCGACACCGTCACCGGTGCACGGCGGCACGTTCAGCGGGATCCGGCCGGTGAGGAGCGGGTTCGCGCCGGGAGCCTTGATGCACTGCCCACCCGGCCCCTCGATGACGTCGTGCAGGTAGCCCGTGCGGTTGCCGATCGCCACCATCGCGTCCGTCGCATGGAGCGAGTAGCGCTGGAGCCCGCCCACGCACGCCGCCGGCGGGATCGTGCCCTCGATGCAGTACCCGCCCGAGCACACCGTCCCGGCCTCGCACTGGCTCGACTCGGTGCACGTCTGCTGGCAGCGGTTGATCCCGGGCGCGCGCGTCGGATCGGGCTCGCACGCCCACGTGCGCGTGTCCTCGACCGGCTGCTCGGCGAACGGGTCGAGCGAGCTGGTCAGCGTCGCCTCGTACTCGGCGAGCTCCTCGCACTGCGCGACCGACGTACACCCCGTGACCGGGGTCGTGCGCAGCACCCGCCGGCGCTCCGACATCACGAGCTCGCCCGACGTCGACCGCTGCACCGCGTAGCGGCGCACGGAGACCAGGAAGTCGCGGCACGCGCCGGCGAGCTGGGAGACGCGATCCGTCGGCAAGCAGGAGCCCGTCGACACGGTCGAGTCGGGGTGGACGTAGCAGGTCTCGCCCAGCCCGCACTGGCGATCACCCTGGGCCGGATCACAGCCGCGGAGCTGCACGTAATCGTAGGGCTCGACGCCGGCGGCGCAGTAGGGCTGCGCGGTGTCGTGCACGCTGATCGAGCCGCCGCCGATGGACACCTTGCCGGAGCGCACGATGGGGCCGTCGACGGCCGTGCTCGGGCTGTCGATCGAGAGCGAGCCTTCCCACTGGAACGACCACGACTCCTCGAAGCGAAGCGCGCGCAGATCGGGGAACACCCGATCCCGCACGTCCGGCGTGTTCGCGTACATCACCTCGGGCAGGGCGCGGTCTTCATCGCTGTCGCTCCGCGCGCGGCACTCGAGGCTACGCACGTACGGCATGGAGAACAGCTTGACGGTGGCGATCGCCGCGGGCGCCGGGTTGATCGCCGGGTCGGCCTCGGCGCGGGGACCGGCGATGGGCACGCCTTCGCTGAATGGTCCGTCGTACACGCACAAGCGGTCGTCGGCCTCCTTGTCGGGCTCGGGGGCGGCCGACGGCCCCTCCTGGGCGCGCGTGATGATCCCGTCGCGGAGCTGGTGCGGCATCCCGAGCGCGAGCTGGCTGTGGAGCGGGTACACCGAGTTCTGCGTGTCGGGATAGCTGTCGTCATCGATGTTGACGACGTAGGTGAACCCGAACGACCCGGAGACGAACGCGAAATGGCCCACCATCGCGGTCGGGCTCGGTGGCGACGAGGCGGGCTTGCCCACGCCGGCCTCGGTGACCACGACCGAGAGCGGCGCGTCGTCACCGGGGAGCTCGATCCCCGGCCCCCGCGCGAGCGCGCGGCGCGGCGGCGTGCCGACCTGCCCGGGCTCGTAGCAGATGAGATCGCGGGCGTTGGTCACGGCGCGCGTGAAGCGGGGGTCGACCTGGGTGTCGCACTCGTGGTCGCGGGTCGTGGTCTCGACCACGCGCACGGACGCGTCGTTGGCGACCGCGTAGACGAACTGCGCCGCGCGCAGCGGGCTCGGCGGTTCGTCGATCCAGCCGGCCGTGCCGGTCATGTTGATCACCTTGGTGATCGCGACGTCGATCACGCCCACGTCGCCCTCGAGGTCGTACTGCTCGACCGTCACCGGCAGGTACGACGCGTCGAGATCGACCACGGTGATGACCGGGCGGTTGTCGAGCCCGATCGCGAGGCGGCGGTTCGCCGAGACGTCGTCGCGGACCAGGTCCAGCGCGACCGGGCGCCCGCCGTCGGCGATCGGCATGCGCAGGCCGCACTCGGCCGGGCACGCGAGGTTGCCGTCGCCGATCGTCGCGTTGCCCGCGGCGTCGAAGCGGATGCTCGCCACCGCGATCCCGGTCGCCGCGTCCACGACCGCGACCGCGTGGCAGTTGGGGTACGCGATGTAGAGGAGCCCCTGCGGCTGGGCCGGGCACGCGACCCCGATCTCGGCGTCGCGCACGTCGGCGACCATGGCCGCCGGCCGCGCCAGCAGCGGGGTGCCCGCCGCGGTCGTCACGTCGAGCTTGCGCACGAGCGGATCGCTCGAGCGCGCGACGATGCGATCGACGTCGAGCACCGACAGATCGCAGCTGCCGGCGTTGGCGGTCGTCATGAAGCAACCCGACGGATCGCCGGCGATCGCGACGGGGTTCGAGCCCACCGAGAGCGCGTTCTTGCCCGGCACCAGCTGATCACCGTCGCGCACGACGATCTCGCCGGGGTTATAGCCTTCCCCGTCGCGCTTCACTCCCGGCGTGGTCTCGGCGACCGCGACCGTCCCCGAGGCCGACTGCAGCGCGAACACGTACCAGCGCGACCCCTCGCTGAGACGTGGCTGTCCCTCGAGATCCTCCTGGCCATCGGCCCACGGGAAGGGCACGAAGCCGGGTTCGCCGGGATCCGGACAGCGATCCATGGGATCATCATCCCGGTGGTCACACCCCGGCATCGCCTGGGTCCGGACCCGGCACGCCTCGAGCGGCATGGGCGAGTAGACCAGCGGATCCTCGGGGTGCTGCCCGTCGCCGCCGGTGATGCGCATGTTGCCGTGGCACGCGATCGCCAGGTCGATCGGGCGATCGAGGTTCTGGATGGGCGGGAGCTCCTGCTCCGTCGCCCCGCAGCTCGCCGCGGCGAGGATGGCTGCGGGCGCGAACCAGGAGGACAGTCGACGGCGGCTCACGAGCGGACTCCGATGCGCATGACGACGCGGTAGAACGTCGAGGACGTGGGATCGAGATCGACGACCGCGATCGAGTCCTCGAGGAAGTTCGACACGAAGAGGAGCTGGCGGCTCTCGGCGGCGGCCATCGCGAACGGCGCACGGCCGACCGAGATGACGCTCTCGACCGACACCCCCCCGCGCGGATCGATCACGTAGATCTCGCCGGAGTTGAAGCAGGTGACGAACGCGCGCGGCCCGAGGCCGCCGTCCGCCACCACCAGCCCCGATGCCTCCCGGCAGACGTCGGCGACGCCGATCAGCCGGTTGTTCGGCACGCCCACCGCGCTCAGCGACGTGTCGAACACCGACAGGGCCGGCGGCGAGCGGTTGATCATGTAGGCGCGATCGCCGGTCGCGTCGAACGCGACGCCGCGCGAGTCGCTCGACGCGCCGCCGGCGCCGCCGACGCCGTTCAGGAAGAAGTACGACGACGGCACCAGGAACGGCAGCGTCCCGTCCTGGCGCGCGACGGTGAGCATCTGGATGCGATCCTCGGTCCGGCTCTGCACGTAGAAGATGTTGCGGTCGCCGTCGAGCCGCCCGGCGACGCCCGAGGCGCCGGGACGGAAGTTGCCGTTGCCGGCGAAGAGGCCGCCCAGCGCGTCGGCCAGGACCGGCGTCCCCGCCGGCGGCGAATCGACGAGCGACACCGTGCCCGACGAGAGGTGGGTGACGAGCGCGACCCCGGCGACGGAGTCGACGGCGACATCGTACGGCTCGTCGGCGAGCTCGGGCAGGTCGGCGTCCTCGCGCATCTGCGTCAGGCGGTGATCGTCGGCGCAGAGCTCGAACCCGCCGCCGCCGCCACAGTCGAGCTGCCGGGTCGCGGCGTCCCACTCGACCCACGTGACCGACGGATCGCCGCGCACGGGCACGATCAGGCGGAGGTTGCCACCGCCCTTGTCCTGCACGGCGACCGAGCTGCCGAAGTTGCCGACCCGCACCCCCGCGCCGGCGACCATGAAGGGCGCCTGGTCGCACTCGATCGCGCCGGGCGTGTCGAGATCGGACGTGCACGCGGGATCGATCACGTTGCCGCGCGCGGCGATCACCGCGGCGTGGACGACCTCGACGTCGATCACGTTGATCGTCCCCGAGTCGTACCGGAGATCGGAGTTGGCCGAGAGCGCGAACAGCACCCGGTCGTCGGGGCTCATCGCGAGGCCGGTCGGGAAGAAGAGCGCGCCTTCCGGCGGGCGGACTTCCTCCGACGAGGCGGTGCAGGCCGCGGCCAACATGACACAGGCCACAGCCGAGAGGCGCGAGATCATGGCGATACCGTTGGACTGTGGGGGATGCTCGTGGGTTGCCTCATGGCGACTCCAGCGCGGCCCGGGCCGCCGCGACCCGGGCGATCGGGACGCGGAACGGCGAGCACGAAACGTAATCGAGGCCATAGCGGTGGAAGTGCGCGACCGAGGCCGGGTCTCCGCCGTGCTCCCCGCACACCCCGACCTTCAGGCCCGGCTTGGTCGCCCGCCCCTGCCCGACCGCCAGCTCGACCAGCCGACCGACGCCGCGGGCGTCGAGCGTCACGAACGGGTCCTTGGGGAGCAGCTCCGCGTCCAGGTAGGCCGGCAGGAAGCTCGCCAGGTCGTCGCGCGACAGCCCGAGCGTCGACTGGGTCAGGTCGTTGGTGCCAAACGAGAAGAAGTCGGCGTGGGTCGCGATCTCGCCGGCGACGAGGCAGGCCCGCGGCAGCTCGATCATCGTGCCGATCGTGTACGGGATCGCCACGCCCGCCTCGGCGAGCACGCGGTCGACGACCGCGGCCACGCGCGCGCGCAGGCTCTCGAGCTCGCCGGGCACGATCACGAACGGGATCATGATCTCCGGGTGCACGGCCACACCGGCGCGGGTCGCGGCGACGGCCGCCTGGGCGATCGCCTGCGCCTGGGTCTCGTAGATCTCCGGGAACGTGATGGCGAGCCGGCAGCCCCGGTGCCCGAGCATCGGGTTCGCCTCGGTCAAGGACTTCACCTTGGCGGCGATCACGTCGGGTGTGGTGCCGATGTCGGCTGCCACCGCGGCGATGTCGGCCTGGGTGTGGGGCAGGAACTCGTGGAGCGGCGGATCGAGGAGCCGGATGGTCACCGGCAGCCCGTCCATCTCGGTGAAGATCGCGACGAAGTCGCCCTCCTGCATGGGCAGGATCTTGGCGAGGGCCGCGCGCCGCCCCTGCTCGTCGGCGGCGAGGATCATCTCGCGCACCGCGAGGATGCGGTCGGGCTCGAAGAACATGTGCTCGGTCCGGCACAGCCCGATGCCCTCGGCGCCGAACGCGCGCGCGGTGCGGGCGTCCATCGGCGTGTCGGCGTTGGTGCGGACCTTCAGCCGCCGGTGCTGGTCGACCCAGCGCATGAGCTCGCCCAGCTCGTCGGACATCGCCGCCGGCACCAGCGGCAAGGCGCCGACGAAGAGCTCGCCGGTCGAGCCGTCGAGCGTCACCACCTGGCCCGCCTTGATCGTGACGTCGCCGTCCTTGCGCGCCACGGTCGCGTAGCCGCGCGCCGCCTCGACGCGCAGCGCGGTGCAGCCGGTGACGCAGCACGTGCCCATGCCGCGCGCGACGACCGCGGCGTGGCTGGTCATCCCCCCGCGCGCGGTGAGGATGCCGACCGCGGCCTTCATGCCGTGGATGTCCTCGGGCGAGGTCTCGGTGCGCACGAGGATCGTGTCCTCGCCCTTGGCGCGGGCGGCCTCGGCCTGGCGCGCGGTGAAGACGACCTTGCCGATCGCGGCCCCCGGCGAGGCCGGCAGGCCCTTGGCCACGTTGGCCGGGCGATGCGCGGGATCGATCGTCGGGTGCAGGAGCTCGTCGAGCTTGGCCGGATCGATGCGCAGGATCGCCTGCTTCTCGTCGATGAGGCCCTCGCGCACCATGTCGACGGCGATCTTGACCATCGCCTTGCCGGTGCGCTTGCCGGTGCGCGCCTGGAGCATGTACAGGCGCTGCTCCTGGACCGTGAACTCCAGGTCCTGCATGTCCTTGAAGTGCGCCTCGAGCTTCGCGCACACCGCCACCAGCTCCGCGTGCGCCGCCGGGTGCGTCTGCGCCATCTTCGCCACGGGCTCGGGCGTGCGGATGCCGGCGACGACGTCCTCGCCCTGGGCGTTGGTGAGGTACTCGCCGTAGAGCACCTTCTCGCCGGTCGCCGCGTCGCGGGTGAAGCACACGCCGGTCGCCGACGTGTCGCCGAGGTTGCCGAAGACCATCGCCTGCACCGTCACCGCCGTGCCCATCGAGGCCGGGATGTCGTTCATGCGGCGGTAGACGTCGGCGCGCGGGTTGTTCCACGAGCGCATGACCGCGCCGATCGCGCCCCACAGCTGCGCGACGGGATCGTCGGGGAACGGCGCGCCGGTCGCGTCCTGGATCGCCCGCTTGAACTGGCCGCACAGCGTCTCGAGATCGTGCGCCGTGAGATCGGCGTCGCGCGCCGTGCCGCGCGCCACCTTCATGTCGTGGAGCAGCTGCTCGAACACCGAGTCGGCGTGCTCGTCGACCGGGACCACGCCGAGCACGACCTCGCCGTACATCGCGATGAAGCGGCGGTAGCAGTCCCACGCGAAGCGCGCGTCGCCGCTCCTGGCGGCGAGCCCGGCGACGGTCGCCGGCGAGAGCCCGAGGTTGAGGATCGTGTCCATCATGCCGGGCATCGACACCGGCGCGCCCGAGCGGACGCTCACGAGGAGCGGGGTCTTCGCGTCGCCGAACGTCGTGCCGGTGTGCTGGCCGACCGCGGCGATCGCGGCGATGACCTCGGCCTCGAGCCCGTCGGGATAGGCGCCGGTCTCGGTGAAGTGGCGGCACACCTCGGTCGTGATCGAGAAGCCGGGCGGCACCGGGAGCCCGAGCCGCGTCATCTCGGCGAGGTTGGCGCCCTTGCCGCCGAGGAGCAGCTTGTCCCTGGCGCTGCCGTCGGCCTGCCCGCCGCCGAAGCCGTACACCCACTTCGTCACGACGCGCCTCCGCCGGCGCCGGCCGCGACCCTGAAGTCCGCGATGGCCGCGAACGGGGCGAGGATGCGCTGGAGGAGCGACAGCCGGTTCTCGCGCACGTCTTCCCTGGGGTCCATGACCATGACGCCGCCCTTGTCGAAGAACGCGGCGACCGTCGGTTGCAGCTCGACGAGGATCGCGAACATGTCCCGGTACTCCTGCCGGGCGACGGCGGCGTCGAGGCGCTCGGTGACCGCGGCGAACGCGTCCCACAGCCGGTGCTCGGCGTTGCCGGCCTCGGCGAAGAGCGCCGGCCGGACCTCGCCCGAGATGGCGATGCCCTTCCCGGCCGCGTCGTCGAGGATGTTGGCGATGCGCTTGAACACCTCGCGCGCCGCCGCCGGCACCACGGCCAGCGCGCGGGCGCGCAGCCGCGCGTCGCACACGTCGTCGAAGCCGGCGCCGAGCGCCGCGTCGACGTCGAGCGCGCCGAGCCCCTCGTCGATCAGCAGCGTGCGCAGGCGGCCGCGGAAGAACTCGTGCAGCTCGCCGCAGTCGGTGTCGGTGATCTCGACCTTGCCCGCGAACTGCTGGGCCGCGACCTCGATGAGCATGTCGAGCGAGAGCGGCCAGCCGGCGCCGGCGCCCAGCGCCTCGCGCTTGCCACCCTTGCCGAGGTCGAGGTTGACGGCGAGGATCGCGTTGGCGGCGCGTCGCAGCCCGTACGGATCCGCCGAGCCGGTCGGCTCGAGGCCGGTGCCGAAGCAGCCGACCAACGTGTCGATGCGATCGGCGACGCCGACGATCGCGCCCTCGACCGTCTCCGGCAACGCCGCGCCCGCGCCCCGCGGCAGGTAGTGCTCGGCGACGGCGCGGCCCACCGCGTCGGCCACGTCGGCCCACGCCGGATCACGCCCGAGCGCCTTGCGCACGTAGTGTCCCCCCATCACGCCCTGGAGCTCGGGGAACTCGCCGACCACGCCGGTGAGCAGGTCGCTCTTGCACAGCGTGGCGGCGCGCGTGGCGACGCGCGCGTCCACGGTCACTCGCTCGGCGAGCGCCTGCACGATGCCCTCGATGCGACGCACCTTGTCGCCGGTCGAACGCGCCGCGCCGAGCTTGGCCTGGAACACGACGTCGTCGAGGCGCCGGCGCAGCTCGTCGAGGTCCTTCTTCTGGTCCTCGGCGAAGAAGAAGCGGGCGTCCGACAGCCGCGACGCGAGCACGCGCTCGTTGCCGGCCCGCACCACGGCGGTGTCGCGCACGACCGTCGCCGACATGGTGACGAACGCCGGCGCGAGCTTGCCGCTCCCATCGCGCATCGCGAAGTAGCGCTGGTGGTTGCGCATCGCGGTGACCAGCACCTCCTCGGGCACCTCGAGGAACCCGGGGTCGAAGCCCCCCGAGACGCCGACCGGGTACTCGCAGAGGTTGGTCACCTCGTCGAGCAGGCCGGGGTCGGGGATCGCGGTGGCGCCCACCTCGCGCTCGATGCGCGCGAGCTCGGCGGCGACCAGCCGCTTGCGCTCGTCGGGATCGACGATCACGTGCGCCGCGCGCAGCACGTCGACGTAGCTCTCCGCCGACGGGATCTCGACCACGCCCTTGGACAGGAAGCGGTGACCTCGGCTCGCGCGCCCGGCGGTGATCGCGCCCCACCTCACCGGCACGACCTCGTCGCCCCAGAGCGCGACCAGCCAGTGCAGCGGCCGCACGAAGGCGGCGTTGAAGTCGCTCCAGCCCCAGCGCATCGCCTTGGGCCACGGGATCGCCATCACCAGGCCCGAGAGGAGCTCCGGCAGCACCTCGAAGGCCGCGCGCCCGGGGACGTGCCGCGTCGCGACGACGTAGAGGCCCTTCTTGCCGGGCACCTCCGCCTTCTCGAGCGACGCGGCGTCGACGCCGTTCTTCTGCGCGAAGCCGAGCGCGGCCTTGGTCGGCTCGCCGTCCTTGCCGAACGCGGCGCCGACCGGCGGGCCGACGACGCGCTCGTGCAGATCCGGCTGCCGCGCGGGCAAGCCGCGCACGACGAGGGTCACGCGCCGCGGCGTGCCCAGCGCGCGCACGTCGGTGGCGGCCGGAACGAGCAGGCGCGCCTCGTCGAGCCGCGCCTTGGCCAGCCCGGGGAGCTCGGCGAGGGCGCGCTGGAGCATGCGCGCGGGGATCTCCTCACAGCCGATCTCGAACACCAGATCGCGGGTCTCGCGGCTGGCGCTCACGGGGCCACCTCCGCCGGCGCCGGCGACCGCAGCGGCGACACCGCCCGCGCGGCGGCGAGCGCCTGCGCGTTGACGCCTTCCTCGGCGGCGGCGTCGAAGGCCGCTCTGGCGGCGGCGCCCTCGGCGGGCTCGAGCAGCGGGAAGCCGAGCGCGGCGCGCGAGCGCACGTAGGCCTCGGCGCACTCGCGCGCCATCTTGCGCACGCGGCCGATGAAGCGCTGGCGCTCGGTGACGCTGATCGCGCCGCGCGCGTCGAGCACGTTGAACGCGTGGGACGACTTCATGCAGTGCTCGTACGCCGGCAAGGTCAGGTTCTTGCCGAGCAGCCGGCCACACTCCTTCTCGTACCGGTCGAACAGCTCGAAGTAGAACGACGCGTCGCTCTCCTCGAAGTGGAAGCGCGAGTACTCGACCTCCCAGGGGTGCCGGAGCTGCCGGTAGGTGACGCGCTTGTCCCACTTGATGTCGAAGATCGAGTCGACGTTCTGCAGGTACATCGCGATGCGCTCGACGCCGTACGTGAGCTCGCCGGTCACCGGCATGAGATCGATGCCGCCGGCCTGCTGGAAGTACGTGAACTGCGTGACCTCCATGCCGTCGGCCCACACCTCCCAGCCCAGGCCCCACGCGCCGAGCGTCGGCGACTCCCAGTCGTCCTCGACGAAGCGGATGTCGTGGTCACGCGGATCGAGGCCGATGCGCTGGAGCGACGCGAGGTAGAGGTCCTGGATGTCGAGCGGCGCCGGCTTGAGGCCGACCTGGAACTGGTAATAGGCGCCGAGGCGGTTCGGGTTCTCGCCGTAGCGACCGTCGCCGGGACGGCGGCAGAACTGCGGGAACGCCGCGTTCCACGGCTCGGGGCCGAGCACGCGCAGGAACGTGGCGGGATGGAACGTGCCGGCGCCGACCTCGACGTCGACCGGCTGTTCGACGACGCAGCCGTTCTCGGCCCAGAAGCGCGACAGCTCGAAGATGAGATCCTGGAGGTACATGGCGGGTCCGGAGGCGCGGGACCGTAGCAAGCGCCAATCGTCCCGGTCAAGCGTGTAACCCCTTGCGATCTCTTGACGTTCTTCCACGTGCGTGGCTAAGGTCGACTCATGCCTCAGCGCCGGGTCGGGACGCTGCTCGTGCTGCTATCCGCCGCGACGTTCGCGAGCGGCGGATGCTCCCTGGTCCTCGATTTCGACAAGCCTCCGGTCGACGCGCCGCCCGACTCGCCGGTGGACGAGACCGCGTGTTCGGCGTTCGAGCCCAACGACACGCCGGCCGAGGCGACGATGATCACGCCCGGCGACTACACGGCGGCGATCTGCGGCGGCGAGACCGACTACTTCCGGTTCTCGGTGACCGGCGCCGAGAGCGTGATGGCGAACATCATGTTCATGAACCGGAACGGCGCCGGCGACATCGACCTGCGGCTCCTCAACTCGACCGGCGCGACGACGATCGACGAGTCGCGCACCTCGGCCGATGTCGAGACGGTCGAGTGCCCGGGCGGCATCATGTGCAACGGCCCGCTGCCGGCGGGCGACTACATCCTGCAGGTCCTCGGCTTCAACGCCGCGGTGCAATCGCAGTACGTCCTGCACCTCGAGACCGGCGCCGTCCCGATCGACGCCGGCGTCGACGCGCCC
>DDTA01000286.1:36786-36933 GCA_002344285.1 Myxococcales bacterium UBA2376 | reverse complement strand
CCTCGTCGTCGGCCAGCTCCGCGCGCGCGACGGTGACGGCCGCGAGCGCGTGATCGCGCCGATCCAGTCCGGCCGTGACGAGGTCGCGTGGGACACGTCGGGGGTCGCCGCCGGGAGCTACACGCTGGTCGCGCGCCTCGACGACGG
>DDTA01000286.1:11359-36752 GCA_002344285.1 Myxococcales bacterium UBA2376 | reverse complement strand
CGCCTGCGCCGAGCCGGTCACGCCGGAGCCGCTCGGCGACTACACGACCTGGGCGCGGCTCGAGGTGCAGGGGCCGGCGCCGGGGCACGGCGACACGTATCGCATCATCTTCGCCAACTCGACCGCCACCGATCCGGCGCAGGACTTCCGCGNNCGGCGCGGACGGCGCGGACGGCGCGCTCCGGTACATCGCGATCATGCGGCGCATGCCGTTCGAATCCGAGGTCGCCGACGACGGCGGCTGGTTGTTCACCCAGGCGGACGAGCCCGGCGGGGCCGAGACGCGGCCGAGCTACTGCTGGCGGCGCTGTCACGCGGCCGCGCCGTACGCCGGAGCCTGGTACGACTACCGTCGCTGACCCGCGAGGCCGACATGTCCGAATACCGACCCGTTCCCCTCCAGTTCGAACGTCTCGCGCCCGACGAGATGGTCCGGCGCGCGCGCCGGTTCGCCGACACGATGAGCGCCCGACGCACGGTGCGCGACTTCTCGCCCGAGCCGTTCCCCGACGAGATCATCGCCCACGCGATCCGCGCCGCGGGCAGCGCGCCGTCGGGGGCTCACCAGCAGCCGTGGGTGTTCGTCGTCGTGCGCGACCCCGAGCTCAAGCGCGCGATCCGCGAGGCGGCCGAGCAGGAGGAGCAGCGCACCTGGGAGGACCGCATGTCGGCGGAGTGGCGCGCGGCGCTCGCGCCGCTGGGGCTCGACTGGCGCAAGCCGCACCTCACCGACGCGCCCGCGCTCGTCATCGTGTTCGCGCAGCCGTGGCGGATCGAGGCGACGCCTGATGGTCCGCGCAAGGTGAAGCACTACTACGTCGACGAGTCGGTCGGCATCGCGGTCGGGATGCTGCTCGCCGCGCTCCACCACGCCGGCCTCGCGACGCTCACACACACGCCGAGCCCGATGGCGTTCCTCCGCGACCTCCTCGGGCGCCCCGCGCACGAGCGGCCCTACGTGGTCATCCCGGTGGGGTGGCCGGCGCCCGGCGCGGTCGTCCCCGATCTCGAGCGCAAGCGACTCGACGAGCTGATGATCGAGCGCTGAACGGGATAGGCTCGGCGGCCAGGGAGCGACCATGGGCGGCGAGATCATGAACGCCGTCTCGTCCGGCTGGCGCGGTTTCGAGAACTTGACTTTCATTTTCAGTTCCGGGATGCTGGGCCCGTGTCCGGCCATCCTCCCCACGATCACGCCGCCTCCGGTCTGCGCTCGGCGCCTTGCGAGCGACGAGCGCTGGCTTCCTCTCCGTTCTCGCTCGTCGAGCTCTGCAGCTGCGGCAGCGTGCATCTGACGATCGGCGCCGTGACGATGCGGCTGCACGCCGACGCCTTGCCCGAGCTCGCCCGCGCGCTCGGCGACGCGACGCGGGAGCTCTCGCTGCAGCAGCTCGTCGCGGCGCATCACGCGCGACCGGGGCGGGCGGTCTCATGAGCGTGGCATGTGCGATGCAGCCGAGCGCACGCGACCTGCTCGGGCCGCAACGCGACGCGCGCATGGGGGGTGGCCCCGTGCGCTCACGCCCCGCGAGCGCGAGCGCACGACGACAGCGCAGGACGATCAGGAGGCGATACCGATGCGACAGATCTGGAAGGTTCCGGGAGCGGTGGTCGAGCTGGTGGTGGGGACGATGATCGTCATCGTCCATCTCGGTCTCTCCGGTGCGTATGCAAACCGGGCGCTCCCGGCGGGGACAGCCCGGCCTCGCCAGCCCGTGATGTTCGACTGAGCTCGCCTGTTCGTCCGTTCCGCGGGCACGTGGCGTGCACTCCTGGGGCTCGATGGACGATCTGCCCACGTTGCTCGCAGATCTTGCTGCCAGAGGGCGGGGCGGCGCAGCCCTTGCGGGGAGGCGGTCATGAGGACGACGACCACGACGAACCGGGAGGTCTGGATGGAACCTTCGCACGCACGCGCGCTCATCCTCGAGCAACACGAGCGCTTGCGCCGGCTCCTCACCGAGACACAGGTGCTGGCCGATCGAGTGCTGGCGGGCGAGGGCGGGGTCGCGGCGCTCGAGCAGCAGATCGAGCTCCTGCGCACCGCGTTCTGGGATCACAACCAGAGCGAGGAGGCGCTGCTCGAGCCCATCCTCCGCCTCGACTTCGCCTGGGGCCCGGCGCGCATCGCGCGCATGCTCGAGGAGCACGGCGCCGAGCACGCCGCGATCCGCGAGGCGCTCGCCGGCGGCGCGCTCGAGGTGGCGGCGCGCCTGGCCGAGCTCGTCGAGGACATCGACGCCCACATGGCGGCGGAGGAGCGAACGTTCCTCTCGCCCGGCGTGCTCCGTGACGACATCGTCACGGTCGAGGGAGGCGGCTGACGCGGCGGCTCGGGGATTGACTGATCACGACTCCGGAACGATGCTGCGGGTCCATGGTTCCGGGGGCCGCTCTCGTCGACTTCGGTCGTGTCGTCGCGGCTGCGCGCACGCCGCGCGAGGTCATGCGTCGCCTCGTGGAGATCGTCGTCGACGCGCTCGGGGCGCGCGCGGCCGCGGTGCTCGAGGTGTCCGAGCGCGACCGGCTCGCCGTGGCGGCCGCCCGCGGCCTGCCCGATCACCTCGACAACTGGCAGACCGACAGCGACTCCATCGGGGCCGAGCTCGGACAGCGCCTCGCGGCGGCCGCCGGCCCCGGCTTCCAGCACGTCGGTCAGTACCCGCTGGTCGCCGACGGTGATCTCTACGGCGTGCTCGTCCTGCTCGCGGACGCGCCGATGGATCTGTCCGGCGACAAGGCCGCGCTGGTCGAGGCGCTCGTCGATCTGGCGGCGATCGCGGCCGGCCGCGCCGCGAGTCACGACGAGCTCGCGCGATCGTACGCGGAGCTACGCTCGTCGCGCGAGGTGCTCGCCCGCACCGAGCGTTTGCGTCTGCTCGGCCAGATGTCGGCCGGCGTCTCGCACGACGTGAAGAACCTGCTCAACCCGATCGGCCTGCAGCTCGAGGTCCTTCGTCGCCGCGTCGACCGCGGCGACACCGACGCGGTGCGCGAGACGATCGCGCGCCTGCAGGAGATCGTCCGCCACGGCGTCGACATCGTCGAGCGCCTCCGCGACTTCAGTCGCCAGGATCTCGAGGCCGCGACCGAGGACGTCGACCTCGCGGCGGTCGCCACCACCGCGGTCGAGCTCGCCCGCGCGCGCGTCGCCCAGCACCCGGCGATCGAGCTGCGGAGCGCGATCGAGCCGGTGCAGCCCGTGCGCTCACGCAGCTCCGAGCTGGCGACCGCGGTCGTCAACCTGATCGCCAACGCCATCGAGGCCCTGGACGAGCGAGGCGTGATCGTGGTCGCCACCGGTCAGGAAGACGGCGGCGCCTGGGTCGAGGTCGCCGACGATGGGCCGGGGATGTCACCCGACGTCGAGCGCCGCGTCTTCGAGCCGTTCTTCACGACGAAGCAAGAGGGGACGGGCCTCGGGCTCGCGATGGTGTACGCGTTCGTGCAGCGCCACGGCGGTCGCGTCGGCCTGACCACCGCGCCGGGGGAGGGCACGCGGATTCGCCTGTGGTTCCCGGTGGTCGCTGCTCCCTGACGTGCGGGGGCACACGGCTGGCGCGCGGTGTGCAATCGACGCCGGTCATGCCCATTCCCGTGACCGTCAACTTTCGCGACATGTTCCCGAGCCCGTCCGTGGACGCCTTCGTGCGCCGCTGGGCGACGCGCCTCGAGCGCGTCGACCCGCGCGTCCAGCGCTGCGAAGTGACGATCGATCAACCGCACCGCCACCACGAGCGTGGCAATCGCTTCCGGGTCCACGTGCTGATCTCCATCCCCGGCAAGGAGATCGCCGTCAGCCAGGACCCGGGCGACGAGGGCGCGCACGACGACGTTCGGGTCGCGGTCCGCGACGCGTTCCGTGCGGCGCGGCGTCAGCTCGACGACCACGCCCGGCGTTCGCGCACCCATCGCGCGGCGTGAGCGGATGCGCGCATGACGTGCGCGCGGCCGGGGCGGCCCGAGACTTGCTCCATGTGGGGGTATGGAGGCACTTCGCGACCTGATCCAGCGCCGGTTCCCGAGCTCGACGATCGTGGCGTGCGAGCGCCTCGGCGACGACGAACGGCCCGGTGACGCGACCACCAAGGGGTCGGGCTACGGCGTCCCGATCCGCGTCGCCCTGCGTGACGCCGACGGCCGCGAGCACGCGGTCGTGATGCACACGGCCCGCGCCGACGACTTCGGCCACGACCGCCGCGCCGATCGAGCGGCGAACATGCTGCTCGCGTTCGACACCTACGGGACGATCCCGCGGCACGTGCCGGCGCTCGACGTCGGCGTGATCGCGCAGGACGGCGCGATGCGGTCGATCGCCGACGCGACCGAGGTGTATCTCCTGACCGCGTGGCAGCCGGGCCAGCTCTACGCCAGCGACCTGCGGCGGATCGCGGTCGAGGGCGCGAGCGCGCGCGACGTGCAGCGCCTCGACGTGCTCGCGGACTACATGTGCCAGCTCCACGTGCGCCACCAGGGGCGGCTCGCGGCGTACACGCGGGCGGTGCGCGATCTCGTCGGCTCCGGCGAGGGCATCTTCGGCATGATCGACGGCTACGATCCCGACGTCCCCGCCGCGCCGCCGCGGCGCCTGCGCCGCATCGAGGAGCACGCCGCGTCCTGGCGATGGCGGTTGCGGGGACGCGAGCCGCGCGTGGCGCGCATCCACGGCGACTTCCACCCGTTCAACATCCTGTTCCACGGCGAGCGCGAGCTCGCGCTGCTCGACGCGAGCCGCGGCGCCCTGGGCGAGCCCGCCGACGATGTCACCGCGCTCGCCATCAACTTCGTGTTCTTCGCGCTCGACGCGCCCGGCGCGTGGCGGCGCGGGCTCTCGACCCTGTGGCACCGGCTGTGGTCGCGCTACGTGAACGCGACGAGCGACCACGAGCTGCTCGAGGTGGCCGCGCCGTGGCTCGCCTGGCGCGCGCTCGTCATCGCCAACCCGCGCTGGTACCCCAGGCTGTCGGTCGGCGGTCGCGATCGCCTGCTCACGTGGGTCGAGCGCGCGCTCGACGCGGGGCAGTTCAACCCCAGCTCGGCCGACGAGGTCGCCCCGTGAGAGACGGTGCCGTCGTCTGGTTGACGGGCCTGCCGGCCTCGGGGAAGACGACGCTCGCCGAGCGCCTCGCCGCGCGCCTGCGCGAGGTGCGCGTGCCGTCGATCGTGCTCGATAGCGACGAGGTGCGCGACGTGATCGTGCCGCCGCTCGGTCACGAGGAGTCCGACCGCGACGCGTTCTACCAGACGCTCGGCGGGCTCGCGTCGCTCCTGGCGCGTCGCGGCCTCGTCGTGCTCGTGGCGGCCACCGCGCACCGCCGCGCCTGGCGCGATCACGCGCGCCATCGCGCGCCGCGCTTCGTCGAGGTGTACGTGGCCACGCCGCTCGAGGAGTGCCGGCGCCGTGACCCCAAGGGGCTCTACGCCGAGGCCGACGGCCTGCCTCACCTGCCCGGCGTCGGCGTGGCCTACGAGGCGCCGCTTCACCCCGACGTGATCGCCGCCGAGGGCGACGAGGCGGGCGCCGCCGAGGCGGTGCTCGCCCACCTCGGGATCGGCGAGATGACGGCCTGAGGAAGACGGCCTCGGGCGTCAAGGGGCGCCGAGCAGGGCTTCGGCGCGGGCGTAGATGACAAGGGCCGCTGCGGGATCGGTGGCGGTGATCTCGACGACGGGGCCGTGCTCGGTATCGACGGTGGTGAGCTCGCTGCCGGGGATGACCGCGGGCGAGCTCGCGAGGTACGTCGGCTCGTAGCCGCCGGCCGCGGCCAGGGCGCGGTGGCAGGTGAGCGAGCGGCGGAGGAAGTCGGCGGTGAGCCCGTCGAGCGGTGCGAACCGGATGCGGGCGCCGCGCAGGCGATCGCCGTCGAGCACGGCCTCGACGGCGGCGACGTCCTCGCGGTGCGAGAAGGGCGACGCCGCGAGCTCGCCCTCGGGCAGCGAGTCGCACGCGGCGCGTGCCGCGCCCAGGAGCTGGCGGGCGAGCGCGCGGTGCGCCCGCGCGTCGGCGCGGAGGTGCGCGGCGGCGGTGCGGTGGCTCGCGATCGCGTCGGCCTCCGAGGTCCAGCACGGTGGCCGCGGCGTGAGCGGCTCGGCGCCCGACGTCGCCTGCATCGCCAGGGTGCGGTCGCCGCAGACGAGGCCGTGGTCCTGGCGCTTGCGGGCCTCGGCGTCCTGCGCCAGGAGATCGTGTCGCTCGGCGTCGGCCTCGTGGCGGTCCGCCTCCGCGAGGTGCTCGGTGACGCCGATGGGACGCTCGGGAGCCTTCGCCGGGGACGAGCAGGCGGCGAGGGCGATGATCGGGAGGAGCACGCACGACTTGCGGCTGGAACGACTGTTCGCGCAGGCGGTGCGGGCTCGGTCGCTACGGGCGCTCAGCATACCCATCTGCGCTGCATCGGGTGTGCCGCGGTGCGCGTGGCCCTGTGCTTGCAACACCCCGCGGTATGAGCCCCTTCCGCAAGATCCTGGTGCCGGTCGACTTCTCGGCTCATTCCGAAGAGGCGATGCGGATCGCGTGCGCGATGGCCGAGACCTTCGGCGCGTCGCTCACGCTCGTGAACGTCTTCTCGCCGCCGATCTATCCGACGCCGGAGGGGGCCTACGTCGCGCTGCCCGCGACGTACGCGGAGATCGTCGCCGAGACCAACAAGCACCTCGAGGAGCTCGCGGCCAGGATCAAGCGCGAGCACGAAGGGCTCGCGGTCGACAGCCGCACGCTCGAGGGCGTGGCGTTCCGCGAGATCGTCGGCTTCGCGCGCAGGCACGACTTCGATCTCATCGTGATGGGGACCCACGGCCGCACCGGGCTCAAGCACGCGCTGCTCGGATCGGTGGCCGAGAAGGTCGTCCGCAAGGCGCCGTGCGCCGTCCTGACCGTCCGCCTCGGCGGACACACCTTCGAGCATCCGTGAAAGGCGAACCGAGCATGAGCATCTTCTACGGCACCCGAACCGACACCGACCCGTCGAGCGGCTTCCTCCTCTCCCTCCACATCCTCATGTGGACGACCTTCACCCTCGGGCTCATCGCGCTCCTCGTCGTCTTCATGCTGACGTGAGCGCGCGCCATGTACCAGCTGTGCCTCGGTGACGAACCCCTCGCGGCGCTGATCGATCGCATCACCGAGCGCGCCTGCGCCGCGGTGCCGGGGCTCGATCGTGACGCGTGTCAGCGCCTCGTGTCGCTCATCTTCTGTGTCCGCGTGCGCAGGACCGAGGCGTGCGGGACGGATCTCGCGTGCCGGCCGGAGCAAGCGCTCTGGCGCGGCGGCGCGGCGCCGAGGACGGTCACGGCGCAGCTGGTCGATCGTGATCCGCTGGCGCTGCCGGCGATGTTCGCGGCGTCGGCGGTCGATCTGGTCGCGCCGCCGCCGGCGCCCGAGCGCCGCGCCGCGCTCGAGCTGCGGCTCGCGGCCGCGTTCCGCGCGGTCGTTCGCCCGCTCGTCTTCTGCAACTCGCAGTGCGGCCGCGCGGCCGTGTGCCAGGCCGAGCCGGTCTTCTTCCAGCGCCTGGTTCAGATCGACGGCGAGCCCGACGACGGGGCGTAGCGGTCGAAGACCGCGGCGACGTTGCGGATGAGGTGGTGGCCGAGCGGCGTCGCCGCGATCGCGCCGCCCGCGCGGTCGACGGTGGCCAGGTCCGCGTAGGCGCGCGCCAGCTCGGTCAGCTCGGCGGCGAACGTCGACGTGAACGGGACGCCGAAGCGGGCCTCGACCTCGGCGAAGTCGAGGCGCCCGTCGCACATGAGCCGCATGATCACGAAGCGGCGCAGCTCGTCGTCGGCGGCGAGCGCGACGCCGCGGACGACCGGCAGCCGGCCGGCGTTCACCTCGGCCGTCCAGGCGTCGACGTCGACGTGGTTCTGCCAGTACGCGTGCCCCGAGTCGGAGATCGCGCTGGCGCCGATGCCGATCAGGCGATCGGTCGCGTGCGCGACGTAGCCCTGGAAGTTGCGTCCGAGCTGGCCGAGGGCGCTGGCCCGCGCCAGCGGATCGTCGGGGCGCGCGAAGTGGTCGAGGCCGACGCGCACGTAGCCGGCGTCGGCGAGGCGATCCATGACGACGCGGAGCAGCTCGATGCGCTGCGGGATGTCGGGGACGGGCGCGGCGCGCTCGACCAGCTTCTGGTGCGGGCGCAGGTGGGGGAGGTGGGCGTAGCCGAAGACCGCGAGCCGATCCGGGGCGAGGCGCACGACCTCGTCGAGCGTGCGGCCGACGCTCGCCGGGGTCTGACCGGGGAGGCCGTAGACCAGGTCGACGTTGACGCTGGTGACGCCGCGGGCGCGCGCGCGCTCGATGACGGCGCGGGTGGCCGCCGCGCTCTGATGACGGTGGATGATCGTCTGCACCGTCTCGTCGAAGTCCTGCACGCCGACCGAGATGCGGCGGAAGCCGATCGCGGCGAGGGCGTCGATCTGCTCGGGTCGCGTGTCGCGGGGATCGAGCTCGATGCCCAGCATCGCGTCGGCCGGGACCGTGAACGCGCGCCGGAGCTCGTCGATCAGGCGGGCGAGGTCGCCGGTCTCGAGGAAGTTGGGCGATCCGCCGCCCAGCGCGAGATCGACGACGCGCGGCTTGCCGCCCATCGCGCCGGCGACGAGGGCGAGCTCGCGCAGGAGGACGTCGACGTAGCGCGAGCCCTTGGAGCGATCACGGGTCGCCTCGACGTTGCACCCGCAGTACCAGCAGAGCTGGGTGCAGAACGGGATGTGCGCATAGAGGGAGATGTCGTCGCCGTCCTGGATCGCCGCGAGCTCGGCGGCGGCGCCGGCGGCGGCGAAGCTCGGCTGGAACTGGGTCGCCGGCGGGTAGCTGGTGTAACGGGGGCCGGGGCGGGCGTGGCTCGCGAGCACGTCGCAGGCGACGTCGAGCCGGGAAGGAAACACGGGAAGAGATCGCGGGTGGCCCATGGTTTCTCGCTTCAGCACGGCGTGTACCAGCCCACGAGCCCGAACACGTGCGCAGTTTGCGCAGGTGGTGCGGCCCATTGCGCGACCGACGCAAGATCTGCGAGGTTCGGCCCGGGAGTTCCGCAACTATGCGATGGCACGGGACTTGGAGAGGGCATGGCTCACCATGCGCGTGCACCTACTCTCGGTCTTCGTCCTGTTCGTGGCGGCGTGCGAGGGGCCTGCGGGGCCGCAGGGACCGGCTGGACCGGCGGGGCCGGACGGCGACCAGGGACCGCCCGGATCCAACGGTGCGTCGGGAGATCCGGGAGGGGCCGGTGAAGACGGCACCAACCCATGGTTCACGGACGATGCGGTGGGCATCGAGGTCACCGACCTGACGGTCGCGGCGACCGGCGCGACCGTCTCGTTCAAGCTGGACGACAAGCAGGGCGCGGGCGGCAAGGCGCTCGATCGCACCGGCAACCTCACCCAGGGCGCGGTCACGGTGTCGTTCGTGCTCGCCCAGCTGGGCGTCGACGGCGCCGGCCAGCCCGCGCCATACACGGCCTACACCACGCGTGTGGTCGGCGGCGCGACGCAGGCGACGACCGAGTCGGTCGCCGCCAACTTCTCCACGGTGTCGGTGACCGAGGGGACGTACCGCTACACGTTCGCCGCGCCGCTCACCGGCTTCGACCCGGCGCGCACCCAGTCGGTGATCGCGATCGCGATCCGCAACGTCGACGGCGTGGTCAGCAGGGATCGCGCGATGTTCTCGGTGCGCCCCGACGGCGGCACGATGCTGACCCGCACGGTCGTGGACGACGGTCGCTGCGACTCGTGCCACGGCGGCTTCTCGGCCCACGGCGGTCGCTACGACCACGTGAGCCAGTGCGCGACCTGCCACACCCAGCAGACGACCGATCCGGACACGGGGAACACCGTCGACTTCGCGGTGATGCTGCACAAGATCCACCGCGGCGCCGATCTGCCGAGCGTGGCCGCCGGCGGCACCTACCAGATCATCGGTTTCGGCGGGTCGGTGCACGACTACAGCACCGTGCACTTCCCGCAGTCGATCGAGCGCTGCGACGCGTGCCACGGCGGCGCGCAGGGCAACAACTGGCAGACCCAGCCGAGCATCGCGACCTGCGCGTCCTGCCACGACGACGTCAGCTTCGTCGATCCGACGCCCGCGGGCATGACCCGTCACGCCTACGGCGTCACGACCGCGTCGCCGTGCAACGTGTGCCACGCCGCCACCACCGGTGTGGCGCCGGTCGTCGCCAGCCACGTCGACCCGACGTTCGACACCTCGCGATCGCTCGCGGTCACGATCGACCCGATGGGCACGGTGGCGCCGGGGACGTCGCCGACGTTCGACTTCCGCGTCGTGGTCGACGGGGCGCCGCGCAACATCCTGACCGCGCCGCTCGGGCAGGTGCGGGCCACGCTCTCGGGCCCCAACAGCGACTTCACGAACTACTGGACGGTCGGCACGAGCACCAACCCGTGGGCGCAGACGACGATCCAGGGCAGCGGCGCGACCGGCACGCTCACGGCGGTCGACGCGGCGGCGGGCATCTTCCGCTACACGTTCCCGCCCACGGTCGTCGTGCCGGCCAGCGCCACCGGTAGCTACACGATCGGCGTCGAGGCGACGATCAACAGCGCCGCCCCGCGCTTCGCCACCATGTCTCCGACCCGCGCGTTCGCGGTGACCGACACCGTCGCCCAGCCGCGCCGCCAGATCATCGACTCCGCCAAGTGCAACGCGTGCCACTACGACCTCACGTTCCACGGCGGCGGACGCCGTGGCGGCGAGTACTGCGTGATGTGCCACAACCCCGAGAACGCCAATAACGAACGCATCTCTCGCTTCGAGAGCTCGACGGTGCTGGCGGAGAGCGTCGACTTCCGCGTGATGATCCACAAGATCCACGCGGGCGAGGAGCTGTCGCAGCCGTACTTCCTGGGCGCCTTCCCGGCGCCGTCGGTGAGCAACCCGGCCGGCACCCAGCACAACTTCGGCGAGGTCCGGTACCCGCGGTCGCGCTCCGAGTGCGTCGCCTGCCACCTGCCGGGCACGTTCAGCCTCCCGGCCTCGCAGGGCCGCGCGCAGAGCATCCTCCAGGAGATCACCTGCACCGAGGACCCGGCGGCGGACGCGGACGCGTACTGCACGAGCCCGAACTGGGTCGTGACCCAGACGTACCGCCTGCCGCCGGAGACGTCGGTGTGCACCAGCTGCCACGACCAGCCCCACGTCGCGGTGCACGCGATGCTCAACAGCATCGGCGGCGCCGAGGCCTGCGCGACCTGTCACGGCCCGGGCAAGTCGCACGACGTCGAGGTCGTGCACGGACAGTGACCGATGCGCCTGCCCCTCGCCATCGCGACCGTGCTGGTGGCGGGTTGCACCGAGCCGCGCACGCGCGAGGACGCGTGCCCGACCTGGCAGGGGGAGGTGGCCGCCGCGCTCGAGCCGTGCGCCGCGTGCCACGGGGGCGCGGCGCCGGCCGGAGGGTACGACCTGACGAGCTATCTCGGTACGCTCGGCCCCGGCAGTGACGACGTCGCCAACGCGATCGCGGGCGACGTCTCGTCGCGTCTCCTGACCGCGATCGATCCGGCGCGGGTCGCGCCGGGAGATACCGCGCACGCGGGGTACGGGGCGCTGCACGCGCTGCTCGTGCGGTGGGCGTCCTGCGACCTCGCGTACCTCGACTCCGCGATCCATCCGCGCGGCGTCCTCGACCCGGCGAGCGGCGGGTTCCACGGCGCGGAGCTCGCGGCCCGCGGCTGGGATCTCACGCTGTGCATGCAGTGTCACGGGACCGACTTCGCCGGCGGGCCGTCGGACGTGTCGTGCACNNGTGCACGACCTGCCACACCCGCGGACCCGACGCGTGCGACACCTGCCACGAGGAGGTGCCGACGACGGGGGCGCACCCGGCGCACGTCGGCGACGGCTCGGCGAACGTCGGGTGCGAGACGTGTCACCGCGTGCCCGCGCGGTGGGACGACGAGGGCCACGTCCGCCGGGCCGGTGGCGGCGATCCCGCGCCCGCCGAGGTCGAGATGACCGGGCTCGCGGCGGTCACGATCGAGCCAGCGGATCGCGCGGGCCCGCCGAGCTACGAGGCGGGCACGTGCCGGAACGTCTACTGCCACGGCGACGTGCTCGGCGCGTCGGGCGGCAGCGCGCGCCAGCCCTCGTGGGCGAGCGATCCGCCGGGTCCGGCGGCGTGCGGCAGCTGCCACGGCGAGCCGCCGCCGAGCCACGCCGATGCGTCGTGCACGACCTGCCACCCGTCAGGGCCCGCTCACCTCGATGGCGTGATCGACATCGGCACGGGCGGCAGCGGGTGCAGCGCCTGTCATGGCGGTCCGACCTCGTCGGCGCCGCCGCGCGATCTCGCCGGCAACACCTTCACCACCGCGATCGGCGTCGGCGCCCACCAGGCGCACCTGCGCGCGCCGAGCGGGCTGTCGGCCCCGGTCGCGTGCAGCGCGTGCCACGTGGTGCCGGCGGAGATCACCTCGCCCGGCCACATCGACAGCGCCGGCCCGGCCGAGGTCGTGGCCTCGCTCGGCTGGGACCGCGCGAGCGCGACGTGCGCGACGGCGTGGTGTCACGGTCCGGCGCAGCCGCGCTGGACCGAGACCGGCGGCGCCGCGTGCGGGACGTGCCACGGCGCGCCGCCGGCGACCGCGTCGCACACGGCGGGCATGGCGCTCACCGCGTGCGCGCAGTGCCACCCGATGACGATGGACGCGATCGGCCGGTTCATCCCGGGCGGCGCTCACCTCGACGGAGATGTCGATGCCCCATGATCCCTTCGCCTGGCTCGCGCTCGGTGGTGCCGCGCTCGCGACGCCGATCCTGCTCTGGTACCTCATCCGTCGGCCGCAGCTGGGGCGCTCGACCAAGGTGATCCTGCTCTTCGGCATCGGCGTGTTCCCGATCATCACGGCGACCGGTGGCAACATCGCCGGGTACGAGGCGACGAAGACGCGGAAGTTCTGCGGCTCGTGCCACGTCATGACGCCGTACGCCCAGGACTCGGAGGACCTCGAGAGCACGTCGCTCGCGGCCCGCCACGCCCGCAACGAGGCCTTCGGCGACGAGAACTGCTACGCGTGCCACGCCGACTACGGGATGTTCGGCACGGTCACGACCAAGATCGGCGGCATGCGGCACGTGTACGAGTACGCGTTCAACTTCCGCCAGCTCAGCGTCGAGGAGGCGCTGCCGCGCATCCACCTGATCAAGCCGTTCCAGAACGCGAGCTGCACGCGCTGTCACTCGACGCTCGGGCCGAGCTGGAACGCGGTCGGCGATCACGCCAGCTCCGCCGAGGACGTCCGCGCTGGCACCGTGAGCTGCGCGAGCATCGGCTGCCACGGCGCCGCGCATCCCTTCTCGAAGCCGTATCACGCGTCTCCCGAGGCGTCCCTCCTGGGCGCGCCCGCGAGGCACGGGGGCGCGCCATGAGGAAGCTGCTGCTCGGCGCGAGCTTGCTCACGCTCCTCGCCCTCGCGCTCATGGTGTGGTCGGTGTTCCAGCCGACGCCGATGCCGGTGATGCTCGCGATGTCGCTCGGCCAGGCGCTCGGCACCGGCGCGTTCGCGATGTTCGGGCTCGCCATCCTGATCGATCTCCGCCGCTCGCGCCGCGTCCGTCGCTCGACGGGCCTGCCGCTCCTGCGCGAGGTGCTGGCGCCGCCGGATCGCTCGGATCCGGACACGTCGGGCACGTATCCCGTGCCCGAGACCCCAGCCGGGCCCAAGCCAGGAGCGCCGACGTGAAGCGCGCGGCCGCGCTCGCGCTCGTGCTCGTCGCCGCCGCCCCGCCGGCGGAGGCCGAGCCGTTGCGCCTGCGCGGCGACGCGCTCGCGGGCACGCCGTCGCCGGTGGGCCTGCTGGTCCTCGACGGTGACGGCGAGCTCGACGAGTGGCTGACCGCCGAGGGCATGGTGTGGCTCGGCGCGGGCGCGGGCACCGGCGACCGCATGGATCCGTCGGGCGACCCCACCGGCGACGCGCTCGTCATGGCGCTGCGCGCGCGGGGCGTCGGCGGGCGCGCCGAGGGCCGGCTCGGCCGCATGGTGGTCGCGACCGGCGCGCTGCGTCCGCTCCACCTCGACGGCGCCGCCGGCCGGCTACGCCTGCCGAAGCGCTTCGACGTCGAGGCGTTCGCCGGCGTGCCGGTCGCGCCGGCGAGCGTGGCGCGTGGCTGGGACTGGGCCGTGGGCGGCCGCGCCGCGCGCCGTGTCGGCGACTGGGGCGGCGTCGGCGTCGCGTTCCTCGAGCGGCGCGACGCCGGGCGGCTCGCGGTGCGCGAGCTGGGCTTCGATGGCGGCGTCGGCGTCGGGCGCCACGATCTCGTGGGCAAGGTGGCGATCGACGTGGTCGACGGCAGCGCGCCGGCGGCGGCGCTCGCCGAGGCGTCGGCCGCGACCCGGCGAGGCAGCGTGCGCGGCGAGGTCTTCGTCGCGTACCGGTCGCCGTCGCACCTCGTGCCTGCGACCTCGCTCTTCTCGGTGCTCGGTGACGTGGCGTCGACGTCGGGTGGCGCGCGCGCGGCGTGGCGCGCGGCGCCGCGGCTGGACGTCAGCGGCGACGCCGCCGTGCGCGTCATCGACGGCGAGGCCGCCGAGCAGCTGGTGGGGCGCGCGACCCTACGCCTCGACGACCGCGGGCGCGGCGCCGTGATCGCCGAGCTGCGCCGCAGCGGCGGCGACGCCTGGACGGGTGCCCGCGTCGCGGCGCGCGTCCCGGTCGCGGCGGCGTGGACCGTGGCAAGCGAGCTCGAGCTGGTCGTCCCCGACGAGCCCGGCGATCGCGGCGACGTCTGGCCGTGGGCGATGCTCGCGGCGTCGTGGCGACGCGGCCCGTGGGACGCCGCCGTCGCGGTCGAGGCGCAGGCCTCGACCGAGGACGCACACCGGGTCGACGCGCTCGTGCGCGTCGGCCGCCGCTGGGAGGCCCCGTGATGCCCTCCGGACGGACGCTCCGCCTCGGCGCGCTCGCCATCGCGCTCGCGGTCGCCGCGTGCGCCGGCGTGCTCGGCCTCCGCAAGCGCGGCGAGGGCGTGTTCGCGCACCGCGCGCACGTGGTGAAGGGCGTCTCCTGCGTGACCTGCCACCCCGGCATCCAGAAGGCCGGCGACCACGATCCGCTCCATCTGCCCGACGAGCAGGCGTGCCGGGACTGCCACGAGAAGCCACACGACAACCGGCCGTGCCTCACCTGTCACTCGGACCCGATGGTCGCCGTCGGCGCCGCGGCCGCGCGTCGTCACCTCCGCTTCGATCACGCGCGCCACCAGGCGGCGGCGTCGGGTAACTGCATGCGTTGCCACCAGCGCGTCGCCGAGGGTGACACCGACATGCGGCCGCCGATGGCGGCGTGCTGGGGCTGCCACGAGCACGATCGCGCGCGCGACCTGCGCGCGTGCGACGGCTGCCACGTCGACCTCGTCGAGGAAGGCACGCCACCGGCGTCGCACCTCGTGCACGACGGCGACTTCGCGCGCGATCACGGCACCGTCGCCGCCGCGTCGGCGGATCTCTGCGGCACGTGCCACACCGAGCGCTTCTGCGCGACCTGCCACGGCGTCTCCGCGCCGCCGGTGTCGGTGAAGAGCGCGCTCGGCGATCCGCTGCGGCCGATGGTGCACCGCGCGGGCTTCCGCTCGCGGCACGCCGTGGAGGCGCGCGCCGAGCCGGGCGCGTGCACGACGTGTCACGAGCCGGCGCGTTGCCAGGGTTGCCACACGGCCGAGGGCGTCGCGGGCACCGGCGCGGCGACGCCGCATCCGCCGGGCTGGGTCGGGCTCACGCCCGGCGAGAACGAGCACGGGCGCGCCGCGCGCCGCGATCCCGCCGCGTGCGCGAGCTGTCACGGCGGCGCCGGCGAGGCGCTGTGCGTCGGCTGCCACGCCGAGGGTGGCGTCGGCGGGAGCCCGCATCCGCCGGGGTGGTCGTCGAGCCGACCGTTCACGGATCTGCCGTGCCGCCTGTGTCACATCGCCGGTGGGGTTCGATGAGCCAGCGCCGCCGGCTCCAGGTGCTCGCGGCGCTCGCCGCGCTCGTCGCCGCGACGGGCGTCGGGCTCGGGGCGTGCGCGCTGGTCGGCGGCGGGGACGATGCGGCGCTCGCGCCGCTCGCCGTCCCCGACAGCTGGCAGCGCGCCCGCTCGGCGCCCGGGCATCTCGTCCACGTCGCGTTCGAGAACGTCCCGTGTCGCGACTGCCACGGCGACGAGGGCTACGACGACGTGCCCGTCGACATCTGCGCGTCGTGCCACGACGACGTCGTCTCGCCGCTGCACGCGTTCGGGCACGTCGGTGATCCGTCGGCCAATCACCCGCCGGCGTGCCAGGACTGCCACGGCTTCGCCGCCGACACCGAGGCCAAGCCCTGGGGCTGCATGCGTTGCCACGACGAGCCGCAGGGCGCGTTCGTGCCGGCCGTCGGCGCGCACCAGGAGGAGGAGTGCGGCGCGTGCCACCGCCCGCACGAGTCGCCGTCGCTCCAGCCGCGCGCCTGCGCCGCCTGCCACGAGGATCAGGTGAGGGCGGGCGGCAAGCACGGCGGCGAGGCGCTCGCGCCGGACTCGTGTCTCGGCTGCCATCGCACCCACGAGCCGGCGCTGGCGGCGGGCAACAAGTGCGTCGCGTGTCACGCGAGCCAGAAGCGGAAGCCGATCGGCGAGCGCGCGCTCTTCGGCGGTCACGACCAGTGCACGACGTGCCACGAGCCGCATCAGTTCGCGAAGCGCGACGTGAAGACGTGCCGCGACTGCCACCGCGCCGTCCACGTGCTCGCGGCCGCGGATCACGGCGGCTGCGCGTCGTGCCACAAGCCGCACGAGGCGGCGGCGGCGAAGACGTGCAACGGGTGCCACAAGGAGGCGGTGAAGCACCCGGCGCCGACCCGGGGCGACGCGTGCGCGGGCTGTCACCCGCCGCATACGCGTCCGGGCCCGGGCGGCACCGCGCTCGCCGTCGGCTGCGCGACGTGCCACGAGAAGGCCGGCCACGGCAGCGCGCAGTGCCGCGACTGTCACGAGCCGCACGCCGCGGCGCCGAAAGCCGACGGCGCCCTGTGCGCGCGCTGCCACGACGACAAGTCGCGGACGGCGCGCAGCACGGGTCACGCCGACTGCGCGAGCTGCCATGCGAACGCGGCGCACGGCCCGACGCGCGTGACGCCGGCGTGCGCGACGTGTCACGCGACCCAGGCGAACGCGACCGCGCACGCCCGCGCGGGCGGCCACGCGACCTGCGCCTCGTGCCACACCGCCGGACCGCATGCGCCCGCTGCCGCGACGGCGAGCTGCGCGACCTGTCACCCGGTGCCGGCGAACACCGCACCCAAGGGGCACCAGGCGTGCGAGAGCTGTCACGAGCCGCACTCCGGCGATCGGCTCGCGACGGCGACGTGCGCGAGCTGCCACGCGACCCAGGCGCGGCAGGGCCACGGCCCCAAGGCGGCGTGCGCGACGTGCCACCGGCCGCACGGGCCGGGCGGTCCGACGCAGCCGCCCGCGTGTACGACGTGTCACCCCGCCGACAAGCGGCCCGGCCTGCACCGCGCGCAGGGCCACGATCGCTGCGAGACCTGCCACCGCTCGCACGAGGTGCAGCCGCGGACCGATCGCGCGACCTGCCTGTCGTGCCACAAGGACCAGGTGCGTCACGAGCCGGGCGCGAAGACGTGCGGCGGGTGCCATCCGTTCGGGGACGGTCGTCCGGGAGCACGGCTGTGATCGAGCGCGGACCGAGCGGCGTCGTGCTCGCCGGCGCCGCGGCGCTCGGCGCATACCAGATCGGCGTGCTCGATCACCTCGTCACCCACGTCGCGCCCGCGCTCGACGCCGGCCTCGGGCTCGAGGTGCTCTCGGGCACGTCGGCGGGCGCGATCCACGCGGCGGCGCTGGCGTCGAACATCGACGACCCGGGCGCGGCGGTGGCGAAGATGCGCGCGGCGTGGACGTCCTTGCGGCTCGACGAGATGCTGCGCCCGTCGGCGATCGAGCTGCTCTCGATGCTGTCGGAGCTCGCGGGACGTCCGGAGCGCATCCACCGGATCCTGCAGGCGCTGGGCGCGCGCGGCGGCCTCGTCGATCCGCGACCGGTCGCCCGGCTGGCCGCGCAAGCGGTCGACCGCGTGGCGATCGGCGAGCACCTGCGCCGGCGCCGGCTCGCCGGCGTCGCTGTCTCGGCGACGGAGGTCGCCACGGGGCGCGCGACGGTGTTCCACCAGGCGCGTCATCCGCCCGCGGTCAGCGGCGCGGTGATGGTCCCCGTGGAGCTCGCGCCCGAGCACGTGCTCGCGTCGGCGTCGATGCCCGTGCTGTTCCCGGCGGTCGCGATCGGCGGCGAGCTCTACTGCGATGGCGGGCTGCGCCAGATGGTGCCGCTGTCGCCCGCGCTCCACCTCGGCGCCCGGCGCGTGCTCGTCGTCAGCGCGGTCGCCCGCATCGACGACGACGCCTTCGCCGGCGCCGCCCGGCGCGCCGCGGTCGCGTCGCCGCTCTACCTCGCGGGCAAGGCGCTCGACGCGCTGTTCAGCGACGGCGTCGAGAGCGATCTCGATCGCCTGAGGCAGGTGAACCGCCTGCTCGATGCCGGGACGCGCCGCTACGGCGCGGGCTTCGCGGCGTCGCTCGATCGCGACCTCGCGTCGGTCGGCGCGCCGCCGGTGCGACCGATCGACGCCGTGCACCTCCAGCCCTCGCGCGACCTGGGCGCGCTCGCCGCCGCCTACGTCGCCAGCGATGACTTCGCGCGCCGGGCGCGCGGGGCGACGAGCCGCGCTTTTCGCTGCGTCGCCGGCGACAACGGCGCGCGCGGCGGTGGGCTGCTCGCCTACCTCCTCTTCGACGGCGGCTTCGCCGCGCAGCTCATCGACCTCGGCCACGACGACGCCCGGGCGCGTCACGACGAGCTGGTCGCGCTTTTCGCGCAGGACGTGCGCGCACTCCCGGTCAGGACGCAGGGCTAGCAGCCGGGGGACGGCGAACCTGGCTCGTCGCCGCAGGCACGGCGCCTGCACTCCGCTGCCGCCGATGGGGAACATGGAGACCTGGGCGATCATCCTCGCCGGCGGAGAGGGCAAGCGGCTCTCGTCGCTCACCCGCGCGCTCTACGGGCGGGACCTGCCGAAGCAGTTCGCGGTGCTCGCGGGAGCTCGCTCGCTCCTGCAGCAAACGATCGAGCGCGCCGCCCGGCTGACGGTGCTGACGCGCGTCGTCGTCGTGGTGTCGCGCTCGCACGAGGCGCTGGCCCGCGAGCAGCTGGCGCCGTATCCGGGCGCGCACCTGCTCGTGCAGCCGCACGGGCTCGACACCGGGCCCGGGCTCCTGCTGCCGCTCGCGTACGTCCGGGCCCGCGATCCCGATGCACGCGTCGTCGTGCTGCCGGCCGATCACCACGTGACCGACGTCGAGCCGATGCGCCGGGCGATCGATCGCGCCGCGGTGCATCGGGAGTCGCAGCGGCGGGTCACGCTCGTCGGCGTCGAGGCCGATCGCCCGGAGATCGAGTACGGCTGGATCATGCCGGGCGCGCGGGTCGCCGGTCGCGAGCGCAGCGCGGTGTGGAACGTGCGCCGTTTCATCGAGAAGCCCACGGAGGACGTGGCGCGTCAGCTGCGTGCCCGCGGCGCGGTGTGGAACACCTTCATCGCCACCGGCCCGGTCGCGGCGTTCTGGGACCTCGCCCGGCCCTGGCTACCGGAGCACGTCGCCGGCTTCGAGCAGTGGGCGGCGGACGCGAGCGCCCCACGCGCGGAGGAGCGCCTCGACGCGCTCTACGCGCGCCTGTCACCGGCGAACTGGAGCGTCGACGTCCTCGCGGCGACGTCGCCGGCCCGGCTGGCCCTGGTCGCGATGGCCGGGTCCGGCTGGTCGGACTGGGGCTCGCCCAAGCGCGTGTTCGAGAGCCTGCGCGGCAGCGACGATCACGCGCAGCTGATATCCCGGATCACCGCGGCCGGCGTGGCCGCGGCCTGAGCGTCAGGCCGGCCACGCGATCGGGTGCGCGGGCCGGTAGCCGAGGAGGTCGCGGGCGCGGGCGTCGTCGACCTGGTTGCCGAAGTGGAAGCGGCGCAGGTTGAGGTCGTAGCGGAACTCGAGCCCGGTGGTTTCGGCACGCAGGCGGTAGAGCGGCGCGAGCAGCGGGCCGGGGACCGGGATGTCCCGGCGGCCGGAGCGCGCCACCAGCCGCGAGAGCGGCAGCGTGTCGGCGCCGGCGACGTTGAAGACGCCGACCTCGGGGCTCCGCGCCGCGAGCACGATCGCACGGGCGGCGTCCTCGAGCGAGATCACGTTGAGCATCGGATCGAAGCCGAGGGGACGCAGGCACACGCGGGTCTGCACGTAGTCCCAGAGCTGGCTGCCCATCGCGGGCGCGAAGACCTCGGCGAGGCGGAGGACCGCGATCGACAGCCGCGACGTGCCGACGCGGGTGCCCACGGTCACGTCGGCCTCGACGCGATCGCGGAGCCATTGCGGCGCGGCCGGGTCGAACTCGAGCGCGGCGTCTTCGTCGAGCAGGCACGAGCCGGTCGAGCGCACCGCGTACACCGCCGTCGAGCTCACGTACACGAAGCGGCGGATGCCTTCGACCCCCTCGCAGGCGAGGAGCAGCCGGCGCGTCGCCTCGACGTTGCGATCGTGGACGCGCGCGCCCTCGTCGGAGGCGTTGCGATGGAGCGCGAGGTGGATGACGGTGTCGACGCGGGCGTCGCGCGCCGTGCCGTGCACGAGGTCGTGCACCGAGCGATCGCGGGTCAGATCGCAGTCGTGGTAGTCGCGGCGCGCGCCGGTGCCGACGAATGGCTCGGCGCCGACCTCGAGGACCTTCTCGACCGCCCGGTCGTCGAGCAGCCGGCGGGTCACGACCTGACCGAGCGGCGTGGTCGCGCCGGCCACGAGCACCCTCACGAGTCGCCCGCCTTGCGCGCGCGCAGCCCGGCATGGATCAGGTCCTCGAGCGCGTCGTGCACGCGCGTCGCCGCCTCGCGCACGGCGGAGGGATCGTCGGCCACCGCGGCCTCGAAGTCGGCGGCGAGATCGATCGGCGCGCCGTAGTGGAGGTGGTAGGGCACGGGCAGGGGGACGGGCGAGATCGGGATCGGCAGGTACGGCGCGCCGAAGACGCGCACGCCGGGCACGCGGAGCGCGATCGGCCAGCTCTCCTCCGAGCCGATGATCGCGACCGGCACGATCGGGACGCGATGGCGGATCGCGAGCTCGGCGTGGCCGACGTGCCAGCGCTGGAGGTGGTAGCGCTCGCGAAACGGCTTGGCGACGCCCGAGACGCCCTCGGGGAAGATCGCGATGAGCTCGCCGTCATCGAGCAGGCGGCGCACGTTGGCGCGCGTGCCCGACACCACGCCGACGCGCGCGAAGAGCGTGTTCACCAGCGGGAAGCCGGCGATGAAGAGATCGGCGACCGGCCGCAGCACGCGGCCCGTGTGCTCCAGCACGTCCATCCAGAGGACGGCGCCGTCGACGGGGAGCGTCCCGGCGTGGTTGGCGACGAGGATCGCGGGCCCCCGCCGGGGGATGTGCTCGGGGGCGTGCGAGCGCACGCGGAAGTAGTGGCGGTGGAGCGGCCGGCAGACCGCAGCCGCTCGACGGACGGCCCGGGCGTCGAGGCCGAACACGTCGAAGCCGTGGCCGGCGTCGTGGAACTGGGACAGATCGAGGTTCATGGTCGGCCCATGGTCAGCGTCGTGCTCCGGTCGAGGCGGTCACGGGTGCGCGCGGCGGCGCCGCGGTCGCCGAGCTCGATGTAGAGCGGCAGCAGCGCGACGAGGAGGTTCGCGGTGGCGGCGCCGCACGGACACGGCCAGTCGCCGCCGCAGAGCAGGTCGAGCGCCTCCTCGAGCTCGCTCACCGCGCCGCGGGCGTGGCCGCCCGCGCGCAGGAGGCGCGCGAGCTCCAGGTATCGTTCGACGATCCGCTCGGGCTCGCCCGCGATGATGGCGGCCCCGACCGCGTGGCGCGCCTCCAGCTCGGCGGCCGCGAGCGCGCGCCGCGGGTCCACGCCCTGGTAGGCGTGGCGCTCGTCGCTGGCGGTCGGCAGGACCAGGGTCGTGATGGCGTCGCCGGGCCCTCGCGTCGCCGTGGACCGGCGCGTCCGCGGCGACACCGGCGCTTCCTGGGCGAGGAGCGCGGCGGCGAAGGCCGCGGTCGACGGGAAGCGCTGCGCCGGATCCTTGGCGAGGGCGCGCAGGGTCGCCTCCTCGACGTGGCGCGGGATCGCGAGCTCGGGGCAGCGCAGCGAGGGCGGCACGACGAGATCCTCGAGGTGTCGGCGCAGGATCTCGTCGAAGTCGGCTCCGCCGAAGGGGGTGGCGCCGGTGAGGAGCTCGTAGAGCATGGCCCCGACCGAGTAGCCGTCGGAGAGCGGCGACGGCGCGCCGCCGCGGATGACCTCCGGCGCCATGTACGCGGGCGTGCCCGAGATGAAGGCGTTGTCGCCGTGCGCGCCGTCAGCGTCCGGCGCGGCGGCGATCCGCGCCAGCCCGAAGTCGACCAGCTTGGCCTGCTCGCCGCGGTCGCGGGTGTGGTGGACCAGGACGTTGTCGCTCTTCACGTCGGCGTGGACGATGCCGAGCGCGTGTGCGTCGCCGAGCGCGTCGAGGATCTGCGCCGTGATCGTGACGGCGCGCCGAACATCGAGCGGCGCCTCGTCGCGGACGATCTGCGAGAGCGTGCGCCCGTGCAGGTACTCCATGACGAGGAACGGCACACCCTCGTCGGTCTCGCCGTAGTCGATCACGGCGACCGAGTTGGGGTGAGAGAACCGCGCCGCCGCGATCGCCTCGGTGCGGAAGTGGCGTGCGACGTGGGGATCGTCGGCGAGCGCGCGGTGGAGGATCTTGATCGCGACGATCCGGTCGAGCTCGGGCTGGTGCGCGCGATAGACCCGCCCCATGCCGCCGGCGCCGATGCAGTCCCCCAGCAGGTACTTCCCGCCCAGGAGCGGGACCCGGAACGGAACGATCTCCGGGGGGGCAAGCGCGGTCATCGTGGGTCGATAGAGCAGGATGCGTGCCCGGTCGAGCGCTGCGGGACGGAGCTCGCGCCACGGATCGGGCGCAACCGCTGCGCGAACGCGCGCGGGGGCGGCACCGGCTTCGCACGGCCGGGCCGGGCACGGCACGTGCATCCCCTGCTGGACATGAAGGACATGCGGGTCCGGGAGCTCATGCAACGCGACGTGATCGTGGTCAGTCCGGAGACGTCGCTCGTCGACGTCCACCGGCTCTTCGTCGAGGAGGAGATCAACGGCGCGCCCGTCGTCGACGAGAGCTCGGGCAAGGTCGTCGGGGTCATCTCGAGCCTCGACCTGCTGCGCGCGGTGCGCGACGAGTACGACAGCGTGGCCAACATCTCGGGCTCGTACTTTCGCGACGAGCTGCCCGGCTCCGATCCCAACTGGAACGACGCGCCCGCCGACTTCGCCGACCGCATGGCGAGCCTGACCGCGGCCGACGCGATGGTGAAGGAGCGGGTCTGGGTGCCGTCGGAGATGGCGGTCGCCGACGCCGCCGAGCTCATGCGCAGCCAGCGCATCCACCGCGTGCTCGTGATCGACGACCACGAGCTCATCGGCATCCTGACCACCTTCGACCTGCTCCAGGTCCTCGCCTCGCGTGGACCTCAGAGCTCGAGCGTCTCGCCGCGCTCGGGGGCGTAGACGTCGAGGCCGGCGTCGGTGAGCCGCGCGCGCAAGGCGTGCTGCGCCGCCTCCTCGCCGTGGACGAGGAGGACGCGGCCGGGTGCGCACCTGGTGGCGTAGGCGGCGAGGTCGTCGGCGTCGGCGTGAGCCGAGAACGCGTCGAGGGTCACCACCTGGGCGTGCAGGTCGCGCTCGACGCCCCAGATCTTGACGCGCGGTCGTCGCTCGACGAGGCGACGGCCGAGCGTGTGCTGCGCCATGAAGCCGATGACGAGCACGGTGTTGCGGGGATCCTCGACGAGGATGCGCAGGTGGTGGAGCACGCGGCCGCCCTCGGCCATGCCCGACGCGGCGATGATGATCGCGGGGCCGGCGACGTCGTTGATCGCCATCGACGCCTCACGGGTGCGGGTGAGGCGCAGCCCCTCGAGCGCGAACAGGTCGTCCTCGTCGAGCAAGCGCCGGGTCTCGGCGTCGAAGCACTCGGGGTGCATGCGGAAGACCGAGGTCACGTCGATCGCGAGCGGTGAGTCGATGAACACCGGGATCGCAGGCAGGCGGCCGTCGCGCTGGAGGCGATGGAGCACGACGAGGAGCTCCTGCGTGCGTCCGAGCGCGAACGCCGGCACGACGATCTTGCCGCCGCGGGCGCGCGTCTCCTCGATGACCCGCGCGAGGTCGTCGGCCATGCGCTCGACGCGCGCGTGGCGGCGGTCGCCGTAGGTGCTCTCCATCACGAGCACGTCGGGGTGACGCGGGGGTGGCTCCGGGTCCCGGATGATGGGCAGGCCGGCGCGGCCGAGGTCGCCGGAGACGACGACCCGGCGCTGGCGCCCGCCGTCGTCGACGTCGAGGACGACCTGGGCCGAGCCGAGGATGTGCCCCGCGTCGAGGAACGTGGCGCTCACGCCGTCGGCGATCGCGATGCGGCGGCGGTACGGGACGCCCACCATGCGCTCGAGGGCGGGCGGGACGTCGTCCGCGGTGTAGAGCGGCACGATCGGCTCCCACGCGGGATCGTCCTGGTACTTGCGGTTCAGGTACTCGGCGTCGGCCTCCTGCAGCCGTGCGGAATCGTGCAGCATGCACGCGGCCAGATCGCGCGTCGCGGGCGTGACGTAGATGTGGCCGGGGAAGCCGGTGCGCACGAGCACCGGCAGGTTGCCGGAGTGATCGATGTGCGCGTGCGTGACGACGGCGGCGTCGGCGCTCACCGCCTCACGCGGCAGGTGTGCGTTGCGACGGCGCGACTCGGCGCGGCGCCCCTGGAAGAAGCCGCAGTCGACGAGGACGGCGGCGCGCTCGGTGTTGACCAGGAGCATCGAGCCGGTCACCTCGCGGGCGGCGCCGAGGAAGGTCAGACGCATCCCGCAGATCCTGCACCGGGCCGGGCGTGACGCGCAGCGTCTGCGGTCGAGATCGCGGCGCGCGGTCGAGCTGTCATGGCGCGGAGCGGGTGCGAGCGTCGTGCCACGGGCCGCTGTGGTCCGCGTCGTGCAACTCGACACCGTCGTGTCGGAAGCCGTCCTCGTCGCGCGCGCCCTGGAGAAGACCTACGGCTCGGGTCCGACCGCGGTGCGCGCGCTCGTCGGCGTCGACTTCTCGCTCGCCGCCGGCGAGATGCTGGTGCTCCTCGGTCCGTCGGGGTCGGGCAAGTCGACGCTCCTCAACCTGATCGGCGGCCTCGACGCGCCCAGCGCCGGCAGCATCGTGTATCGCGATCACGAGCTGTCGCGCGCCCACGACGACGATCTCACCCGCTACCGGCGCGAGCACGTCGGCTTCGTGTTCCAGTTC
>DDTA01000286.1:0-11319 GCA_002344285.1 Myxococcales bacterium UBA2376 | reverse complement strand
TGTCGGGCGGCGAGCAGCAGCGCGTGGCGATCGCGCGCGCGATCGCCAAGCGGCCCGACCTGCTCCTGTGCGACGAGCCGACCGGCGCCCTCGACGGCAAGACCGGTCGCCTCGTGCTCGAGGCGATCGCGACCGTCAACCGCGAGCTCGGGACCGCGACCGCGCTCATCACCCACAACGCCGTCATCGCCGCGATGGCCGATCGCGTCGTGACCATGAAGGACGGCGGCATCGCGTCGGAGCGGCGCAACCCGACGCGCGCGTCGCCGTCGACCCTGGACTGGTGATGCGCGCGCTCGACCGGAAGCTCCTGCGTGACCTCTGGCGCATGCGCGGCCAGGTCATCACGATCACGCTCATCCTGGCCTCGGGTGTGGCGGCGTACGTCTGCCTGTCCGGCGCCCACCGCGCGCTCGCACGCTCGCGCGATCTCTACTACGCGCGGCACGGGTTCCCCGACGTCTTCGCTCACCTCGAGCGCGCGCCCGATGCCGTCGCCGAACGGCTGCGCGAGGTGCCGGGCGTCGCCGCCGTCCAGACGCGCCTGGTCGAGCCGGTGTCGTTTCGCTTCCCCGGCGTCGTGCGTCCGCCGGGCGGACAGGCGATCTCGCTCGACCCGACCGACCGCGCCGCCGTCGCCGGGCTGGTCCTGCGCCGCGGGCACGGGCTCGAGGTCGGGCGCGACGACGAGGTCCTCGTGCTCGAGACGTTCGCCGAGGCGCGCGGGCTGGATCCCGGCGAGTCGGTGACGATGATCGTCGCCGGTCAGGAGCGCGAGCTCCGCGTCGCCGGCCTGGTCCTGTCGCCCGAGTGGATCTTCCCGGTCGAGGCCGGGATCGCGAGCACCGCCGACCACGGCGTCGTCTGGATGACGCGCGACGCCCTCGCGGGCGCGAGCGGGAAGCGGGGTGCCTTCGACGACGTCACGGTGCGGCTGGTCCCGGGCGCCGACGAGCGCACGGTGATCGAGGCGGTCGATCGCGTGCTCGCGCCGTGGGGAGGTCGCGGCGCGTACGGCCGCGATCAGCAGACCTCGGACCGCGTGGTCTCGAGCGAGATCGAGCAGCTCGAGGTGCTCGCGACCCAGGTGCCGAGCGTCTTCCTCCTGGTGGCGATGTTCCTCCTGAACGTCGTCCTGTCGCGCATCGTCCACCTGCAGCGCGAGACGCTCGCGGTCCTCCGCGCGCTGGGTTACACGCGCGGGGCGCTGGCCCGCCACGTCCTCGGGTTCGCGTTGGTGATCATGGTCGGCGGGCTCGCGCTCGGCCTCGGCCTCGGGCAATGGCTCGCCAGCGGGATCGTCGGCCTCTATGGCGGCTTCTTTCGCTTCCCGGTCCTCGAGGCCTCGCTCGATCGCGGGCTGGTCGTCACCTCGATCGGCGTGTCGGCGCTGGCCGCGGGCGGCGGCGCCACCGTCGCCGCGTGGCGCGCGATCCGCCTGGCGCCCGCGGAGGCCATGCGTCCGCCGGCGCCGGCCCGCTATCGCCGCGGCTTCCTGTCGCGCCTGGGCCTCGCGCGCCTCGCCGGTCCGATGGGGCGGATGATCGTGCGCGACATCGAGCGCCGGCCCCTCATCACCGGGCTCTCGGTGGTCGGCGTCGCGCTCGCCGCGGCGATCGTCGTGCTCGGCCGCTTCTCGGTCGACTCGATGGACTACCTGATGGACGTCGTGTTCGCGCGCACGATGCGCGAGGACGTCGCGGTCACGCTCGTGCGGCCCGTGCCGGCGGCGGAGCTGGCGTGGTTTCGGCAGCTGCCCGGCGTCATCGCCGCCGAGCCGGGGCGGACCGTGCCGGTGCGCGCGCGCTTCCGGGCGCGCAAGCACGACACCGCGATCCAGGCGTGGCCCAGGGACGGCGTCCTCCGCCAGGTGCTGGACGGGGAGGGCCGGGCGGTGCCGCTGCCCGAGGAGGGCGTGATGATGACGCGGCTCCTCGGCGAGAAGCTGGGCGTCGCGCCCGGGGACCTCCTCACCCTCGAGCGGCTCGACGGCGACCACGCCGTCGTGCGCGTGCCGGTCGCGCGCTTCGTCGACGATCGCATGGGCATGAACCTCTACATGGATCTCGCCCGCCTGGCGCGCGTGCTCGGCGAGGAGCCCCAGCTCGGCAGCGTGTTCCTCGGCATCACCCGCGGTGATCGCGACGCGCGCGACCGGCTGATGCGCGCGCTCGCCGACGTCCCCGCGGTCATCGCGGTCACCGAGCCGCACAGCTTCCGCGAGACGTACGAGGCCCAGAGCGGAAGGATCATGCTGACCTGGACGCTCATCGTCGCGGTCTTCGGGTCGGTGATCGCCGTCGGCGTGGTCTTCAACACCGCGCGCGTGGCGCTCTCCGAGCGCAGCCGCGACCTGGCGACGCTCCGCGTGCTGGGCTTCACGCGCCGGGAGGTCGCGACCGTGCTCCTCGGGCAGCTCGCGGTGCAGGTGCTGCTCGCGCTGCCGATCGGCATGGCCTGCGGCTACCTGCTCGCGACGGCGCTCATGGGCTCGATCGATCCCGAGCAGTTCCGCTTCCCGGTCATCGTGTCGCCGGCGACGTACGCGTTCGCGTCGCTGGTGGTGCTGGGCTCGGCGATCGCGACGGCCGCCGTCGTGCGCCGGAAGCTCGATCGCGTCGACATCGTGAGCGCGCTCAAGGCAAGGGACTAGCCATGCGGATCACCCGGATTCCCGTCGTCGTGTGGGTCAAGCGCAGCGCCATCGTGGCCCTCCTCGTCGCGATCGCCGGCGCGATCGTGTGGTCACTCCTGCCCAAGCCGGTGCCGGTGGAGGTGGTGGCGATCACGCGCGGCCCGCTGACGGTCACGGTCGACGAGGACGGCCGCGCGCGCGTCGAGGACCGCTACACGATCGCGGCGCCGCTCGCCGGGACGCTGGCCCGCATCGAGCTCGATCCCGGCGACAGCATCTCCGCCGGCGGCGTCGTCGCCCGCATCGCGCCGGTCCCGCCGCCGCTCCTCGACGTGCGCTCGCGCCGCGAGCTCGAGGGCCAGGTCGCGGTCGCGCGGGCGCGCCAGGCGCAGGCCGCCGCCGTGGTCGAACGCGCCCAGGCCAACCATCGCTACCAGGCGACCGAGCTCGATCGCGTGCGCAAGCTGGTCGAGCGCGGCGCCCTCGCCGGCGTCGAGCTCGAGCGCCAGGAGCTCGCCGCGGACGTCGCGCGGCGCGAGCTCGAGTCGGCGCGGTTCGGGGCGGCGATCGCCGCCGACGAGCTGGCGACCGCGCGCGCGCTCGTGGCGCGCCTGGGCGAGCCAGCGGCCGAGGGCGACGAGGTCGTCGTGCGCGCGCCGGTCAGCGGCCAGGTGCTGCGCGTGATCGCGCCGAGCGCCGGGGTGGTCGCGCCGGGCACGCCCCTGGTCGAGGTCGGCGATCCGTCGCGGCTCGAGATCGTCGTCGACGTGCTCACCGCGGACGCCGCCGAGATCGAGCGGGGCACCGCGGTGGAGCTCTCCGGGTGGGGGGGGCCGGCGCTGCGCGGCGTCGTGCGGCTGGTCGAGCCGTCGGCGGTCACGCGGGTGTCGGCGCTCGGCGTCGAGGAGCAGCGGGTGGCGGTGGTCGTCGATCTGCTCGACCCGCCGTCGTCCTGGCGCGGGCTCGGTGACGGCTGGCGCGTCGATGCCCGCATCACGGTGTGGTCGGCCCCCGACGTCGTCCAGGTGCCGCTGGGCGCGCTCTTCCGCGACGAGGCGTCGTGGGCGGTCTACGTCGTCGAGGGCGGCCGCGCTCGGCTGCGGCGCATCGACCTCGGCCGCCGGGGCACGTCGCTGGCCGAGGTGACGCAGGGGCTCTCGCCGGGCGAGCGGGTGATCTTCCACCCGTCCGAGCGCGTCGCCGCCGGGACGCGCGTCGTCACCGAGTAGCTCGGGTGGAACCACAGGCCCGGTGCGCCGCTTGCAAGCGCTGGCGTGGCGATGAGACCTGCACAGCTCACGCGGAACGATCTGATCCGGACCCTCGGCGAGATCGACGACCTCACGGCGGCGCAGCTCCTCTCGCTCGGCGCGACCCAGACCGAGCTCGAGGCCGCGATGCGTCTCGTCGAGCACGAACGCACCGACGGCGACGGCGAGCCGCCGTCCCGGCACGTGGCCACGCTCGTCGACGTGCTCCGCGAGATCGTCGAGAACAACGAGCCCGAGTATCTCGGCACGGATTGAGGCGGTCGTTCGCGCAGAAGATGCGCCGATCCGCCGCTCACGCGCCGACTCTGCGGTCTCGTGGCCGCTGCGGCGGCGTGTCGCGCCGGTGTGGGGCTGGCATCGAAGCTGCTTGAGTAAGAGGGAAGGAGGCATTGTCATGGCCACGAGCAGATCCCAGGTCATCGTCGCGTACGACTTCTCGAAACCCGCGGACGTCGCGCTCAAGCGAGCGGTGACGCTCGCGTGCCGCGAGCCGAACGTGACCCTTCACTTCGTGACGGTCCTCGACAGTCACCAGACCTACCAGGTGGCGGATGAGGTCCGCGACCAGCTCGTGCGGATGCTTCGCGAGATCTTCCGCGCGTCGCAGCCCGAGGTCGACGTCGACTTCGCCGTGCACGTGCGCCTCGGCAAGCCCGGGGGTGAGATCCTGGCGCTGGCCGAGGAGATCGGCGCCGACCAGATCATCGTCGGTTGCCACGATCGCAACGTCGTCGGGCGCATCTTCCTCGGCTCGGTGTCGACCGAGGTGCTGCACCACGCGCGCTGCCCGGTGATCGTCGCCCGCGAGAAGGGCTACGCCGACGTGCAGCTCGAGAAGGTGATCGAGGTCGGCACGACCGCGATGCGGCCGCGGCCGCATCGCTACAGCTACACCAGCTCCGTCGCGCAGGTGCGCCCGGTCGACTGGCCGATCAGCTGAGCGCGGCGCTCCTCGAGGACGAGGGTGATCGCCGTCGCGGCGCCGCCGGCGAGGCCGGCGATCGTCAGGAGCAGGAGGGCCGAGAGCGCCGCCGACGCGGGCGAGCGCGGCGCGCCCGTGACCACGTACGTCGCGGGTGCGGCGGTGCCCCAGGCGGCGCCGTTGCCGAGGAGCCACGGGCGCGCGCGCACCGCGAGGACCGCCAGCGCGGGCGCCTGGAAGCCGGCGAAGAGCATGCCGGCGCTGCCGCCGACGCACATGGCCAGCGCCACGTGCGTGAACAGCGGCCTCTCCGGGGCCGCAGGGTCGGCGACGAGCAGCACCGGCGTGAGCGCGACCAGCATCCACACGACGACCGCGCCCGCCATCGTGCTACGGACCCAGTCAGCGCGCGAGACGCCGGCGGGCAGGAGCGTGGCCTCGAGCTTGCCGTGGACGAGCCCCGCCGCCAGCCCGGCGGAGACGCCGATGGGGAGCGCGAGGACGAGGCTGCCGCCGACGAGCCCGAGCTCGTACGCACCGGCCACCACGGCGACCGCCACCGCGCCACCGAGGACACAGGCGATCGCCGAGCCGAGGATCCAGCGGGCGAGCCATCGACGATCATAGGCGGACACGACCATGTGCCGCGATGGAGCAACGGTCATGCCGCGCCGAGGCCTGCGCGGATCCGCGCAGCCCGGTCAGCGGACGACGATCACGATCGCGTCGTCGTTGCCACGGGCGAAGCGGGCGACGACGTGCTGCGCGATGACCAGCGGGTGGCGGCGGAGGAGGGGGCCTTCACCGGTGAGGTCGATACGCGACACGATGCCGTCAGAGACCATCGTGACGATCTGGGGCGGCGCGAAGGGCGCCACCTCGGCGAGGAGCCGCCGGCCGGGACGGGTCACCCCCAGCGTGCCCGCGGCGGAGACGAACGCGCGGAAGCCGCCGTCGGCGCCGTGGACGCGGGTGGTGAGGTTGCCCATCGCCGCGTGCGTGATCGTGGCCGCCGCGAGATCGAGGCGGCCGAGCGCCATGACCGCGCCCCGGGTTCCGATCAGCTCGCGGTCGGCGCGCGCGATCACCTCCTCGAGCGGCAGGTGCCCGTCCTCGTGCACCACGGCGAGGGCGCGCGTCGCGGCCTCGCGCGCCGCCGGTCCGTGCCCGAGGCCGTCGACCGCGGCGATCAGGAGCGCGCCGTCGGTTCGCACGGCGGTCGCCGTGTCGCCGGAGACCGGATCGTCGGGGCCGGCGCGGCCGAGGATCGCGACCTCGCTGCGCGCGACCGGCGCCGCGAAGACGCGCGCGCGCACGCAGGTGCCCTCGCCCCAGCGCACGTCGACGTCGACCTCGTCGGCCTGGCGCAGGACGGCGGAGAGGCCGACGCCGAGCCCGGGGCCCGCCGGCCGGGGCAGGCCCTCCAGTGCGCGCGCCGGATCCGCGATCCCGGCGCCGCGGTCGGCGGCGACGAGCTCGACGCCCGGCACGCCCAGGCGCGTGACGGCCCACAGGCCGATGGCGCCGCCCATCGCGTGCTTGCGCTGGTTGTGGCCGAGCTCGCTCGCGACGAACGCGAGTCGTTCGCGCGCGGTCGCGTCGAGCCCGGCGTCGGCGCCCGCGGCGCGCGCGGCGTCACAGGCGACGGCGACCGATGCCTCGTCGAGGATCGGCAGCGGCGCGGTGCCGGTGAGCCAGCGGTCGACGAGGCGCTCGACGGTCACGCTCAGTAGCGAGCCCACTTGACCACCGTGACCACCGTGCCCGCGCCGGGCGTGGAGTCGATGTGGAACTCGTCGACGAGGCGCTTCGAGCCCGAGAGGCCGAGGCCGAGCGACTTCGCCGTCGAGAACCCGCCGGCGAGCGCGCGCGAGAGATCGGCGATGCCGGGCCCCTGGTCGCTGAACACCATGCGCACGCCGTTCTTGCCGTCGCGTACGATCGACTCGACGCGCGCGGCGCCGCCGCCGCCGTGCGTCAGGGTGTTGCGCGCCAGCTCCGACGCGGCGGTGGTGATCGCGGCGACCGCGAAGGTGCCGAGGCCGCGCTCGTGGGCCACCGTCTGCGCGCGACGGCGCACGACGACCACGTCGCTCTCGCTGGTGATGCGCAGCTCGTCCCGGCTCAAGACCCGCTCCGCCATCACCGTCTCGAGGGCAGCATGGCGAGGCCCTCGTCGACGTTGAGAGCCGTGCGCACACCGCTCATGGTGTAGCCCATGCGCACGAGGGTTGCCGCCACCTCGGGGCGGATGCCGACGATGACCGTCTCCGTGCCCATGAGCCGCGCCATCTTCGCCGTGTCCGCGAGGACGCGCGCGACGTAGCTGTCGACGATGTCGAGGCCGGTGAGATCGATCAGCAAGCCGGCGGCGCCGGTCCGCTCGATCTCCGCGAGGAGATCCTCCTGGAACGCCTCCGCGACCGCGTCGTGCAGATCGGTCTGGACGGTGACCAGCAGGATGTCACCGACGCGGAGGATGGGGATGGTGCCCTTGGCCTTCATGCGGGCCTGGCGCCGATCGTACGTCCGCACAGCGCGAGGGCAAGCTCGATCCCGTCGGCGAGGCGCGAGCGCGTGTGCATCGTGGAGATGTCGACCCCGAGCTGGACGATCGTGCGGGCGATCTGGGCGCTGATGCCGGTGAGGATGGTCTCGGCGCCGAGGAGGCGAACGGCCTCCGTCGTCTTGAGGAGGTGATCGGCGACCATCGTGTCGACCAGGGGCACGCCGGCGATGTCGACGATGATCGCGCGCGCCTGCTCCTCCACGACGCGCAGGAGCAGGGTCTCCATGATCTGCTCGGCGCGGTGGCTGTCGACCGTGCCCACCAGGGGCAGGAGCAGGACGCGGCTGTAGACGCGGATGACCGGCGTCGACAGCTCGCGGATCGCGGCCTGGTGTCGCGCGACGGTGTCGAGGTTGGCCGCGATGTAGGTGTCGATGGCGATCGACATGTCGAACATCACCAGCTTGGTGATGCTCTTCACCGCCGCCCCGGTCTCCGCGCCGAGCTCGGCGAACATCCGGTCGAAGATGAGGCGCAGGTAGCGGCCGTACGCGCCGATGTACCACTTGGGCGCGAGCCCGATGCGCTCGTGGGCGGCGCCGACGCGCAGCCGGTTCTCGACGTAGGCGAGGTCCAGGCGGCCCTGGAACAACCCGACGAAGTACTCGTGCTGCATCTTCTTGACGTGTCGGACCGCTGACTCGTCGGTGAAGAAGGCGCGGCTCTCGGCGTGGCCGAGGATGAGCTGGTAGAGGGCCTCCACCACCTGGTCGCTATGGCGATCGGCCAGCGGCCGGAGCCGGGCCAGGCGCTCGAGGTCCTCGTCGGTGATCTCGAAGAAGGCTCGGCGGCTGGCCAGCTCGCGCTCGTCGAGGTCGAGGCGCTGCATGAAGTCGGTCGTGGGCATCTCGGCGTTCCCCCGCGTACGTCGTTGGTAGCACGCAAAGCGTGCGTCTGTCCGGGTGCGACGCACCGCTCCGACGCACCGGGTGCGCGGACCGGCGCCGTTTCTGCGGGCACGCCGGTTGCTGATGAGACCCCCACCATGACCGCCCCGGGCCGTACCGAGCTAGTCCGTTACGACGACGCGATCGTCCGCAAGTTCGTGACCGCGACGCTCCTGTGGGGTGCGGTGGGCATGCTGGTGGGCCTCTTCATCGCGATGCAGCTCGTCTGGCCTCAGCTGAACTTCGCTCCGTACTTCACCTTCGGCCGGCTGCGCCCGCTCCACACCAACGCCGTCATCTTCGCGTTCGCCGGCAACGGCATGTTCGCGGCGATCTACTACTCGTCCCAGCGCCTGCTCAAGGCGCGGATGTTCAGCGACCTGCTCTCGAAGATCCACTTCTGGGGGTGGCAGCTCATCATCGTCGCGGCCGCGATCACGCTGCCGCTCGGCTTCACCCAGGGCAAGGAGTACGCCGAGCTGGAGTGGCCGATCGACCTCGCGATCGCCGTGGTCTGGGTGGTCTTCGCGGTGAACTTCTTCGGCACGATCGCGAGGCGCCGCGAGCAGCACATCTACGTCGCCCTCTGGTTCTACATCGCGACGATCATCACGGTCGCCATCCTCCACATCTTCAACAACCTCGTCATCCCGGCGGGGCCGCTCAAGAGCTACTCGATCTACGCCGGCGTGCAGGACGCCTTCATGCAGTGGTGGTACGGCCACAACGCCGTCGCGTTCTTCCTCACCACGCCGTTCCTCGGGCTCATGTACTACTTCCTGCCCAAGGCGGCGGATCGCCCGGTGTTCAGCTACCGGCTCTCGATCCTCCACTTCTGGAGCCTGGTCTTCATCTACATCTGGGCCGGTCCGCACCACCTCCACTACACGGCCTTGCCGGCGTGGGCCTCGACCCTGGGTATGGTCTTCAGCGTCATGCTGTGGATGCCGTCGTGGGGCGGCATGATCAACGGGCTGCTCACGCTGCGCGGCGCGTGGAACAAGGTCGCCGAGGATCCGGTCCTCAAGTTCTTCGTCGTCGCCATCACCTTCTACGGCATGTCGACCTTCGAGGGGCCGATGATGTCGGTGAAGAGCGTCAACGCGCTCTCGCACTACACCAACTGGAACATCGCGCACGTCCACGGCGGCGCGCTCGGCTGGGTCGGCTTCATGGTCTTCGGGATGGTGTACTGGCTGGTGCCGCGCCTGTACCAGACCCGGCTGTACTCGACCAAGCTGGCGACGACGCACTTCTGGATCTCGACCGTCGGCATCGTCCTCTACGTCGTGTCGATGTGGGCGGCCGGGATCACGGAGGGCCTCATGTGGCGCGCCTTCGACGACACCGGGCGGCTGCAGTTCCCGGACTTCGTCGAGACCTCGATCCGCATCATCCCCATGTACTGGGTGCGCATGCTCGGCGGCTCGCTCTACATCGCCGGCACGCTCCTGGGCATCTACAACGTCTACAAGACGTGGGCGACGCGGCCGCAGGTCTACGCCGAGGTCGAGGCCGAGGTGCCGGCGCCGACGTGGCGCAAGCCGAAGGCCGCGGCGCCGGTCGACGACCGCCCGGTCGATCGGGTCCTCCGGCCCGAGACCGAGGCGCCGGTGCACTGGCACCGCCGCTGGGAGGGCCTGCCGATGGTCTTCTCGGTGCTCACCGCGCTCGCGGTGATCGTCGCCTCGCTCTTCGAGATCCTGCCCACCTTCCTCATCGGCGACAACGTGCCGCGCATCGCCTCGGTCAAGCCGTACACGCCGCTCGAGCTCTACGGCCGCGACATCTACATCCGCGAGGGCTGTTACAACTGCCACTCGCAGATGGTGCGGCCGTTCGTCGACGAGACGGTCCGCTACGGCGAGTACTCGAAGCCCGGCGAGTTCATCTACGACCACCCGTTCCAGTGGGGCAGCCGGCGCATCGGTCCAGACCTCCACCGCGAAGGCGGCAAGCGCAACCACGTCTGGCACTGGCACCACTTCCGGGATCCGCGGGCGACGTCCAAGGGCTCGGTGATGCCGGCGTACCCGCACCTGTTCAGCGACCGCATCGACTGGGCGGAGATCCAGGACCGGGTCGACGCGATGGCGATGCTGGGCACGCCGTACACCAAGCAGGCGCTCGCCGACGCGCCGGGTCTGGCGCGCGCGCAGGCCGAGCAGGTCGCGAAGGAGCTCGCCGAGCAAGGCGGGCCGGCCGGCCAGGCCGATCGCGAGGTGATCGCGCTCATCGCGTACCTGCAGCGCCTCGGCATCGATATCAAGAGCTCGAGCGCCGAGAGCGCGGGAGGCAAGTGAGATGCGTCTGTCCGAGCTGATGTCCGCCCTGGGCCCGACCGGGCTCACCGAGATCGCGCTCCTCATCTTCCTGGCCGTGTTCGTGGCGGTCGCCGTGCGCGCGTGGCGCGCCGGCCCGGGCGAACAGGATCGCAACGCGCGGCTCCCCCTCGACGACGGAGAAGTCCAGTCATGAGCGACGACGATCGCCTGATGCACCACGAGTACGACGGCATCAGGGAGTACGACAACCCGCTGCCCTTCTGGTGGAAGGGCATCTTCCTGATCTCGATCGCACACGCCGCCGCGTACTTCACCTGGTATCACCTCGGCGGGCCGGGCAAGACGGAGGAGGAGCGCTACGCCGCCGACCTCCGGGAGCACGAGGCCCGGCGCGCCGCGGCGCCCGCCGCGGCCGTCGTCGTCGACGAGGATCGGCTCGCCTCGATGGCGAAGGATCCGAGCGTGGTCGAGCGCGGCCACACCGTCTACGTGAAGAACTGCGCGAGCTGCCACAGCGACAAGGGGCAGGGCCTCGTCGGCCCCAACCTGACCGACACGTTCCAGATCCACGGCACCAGCCGCCTCGACGTCTACACGACGATCCAGAACGGCGTCCCCGAGAAGGGGATGCTGTCCTGGGGCCCCGTCCTCCCGCCCGACGAGCTCGCCGCCGTCGCGGCCTTCGTGACCACCTTGCGCGGCACTGACGTGCCCGGCGGCAAGGCGGCGGAGGGGCGCAGCGTCGACCGG
>DDTA01000108.1:20823-24080 GCA_002344285.1 Myxococcales bacterium UBA2376 | reverse complement strand
GAAGCCCGCGGTCACGCCGCGCACGGCCTTCTCGAGGTCGATCGCCGTCTGCACCGTCGTGCGCAGATCCTCGACGCCCTTCACGAGGTCGTGCACGTAGACGTAGTACGGCTGCACGTTGCAGAAGCCGAGGCGCTTCACCAGCTGCTGCATCACCGGCACGGTGTCGTTGACCCCGCGCTGGAGGACGGCCTGGTTGCGGACGATGATGCCGCGCTCGTGGAGGCGATCGAGGCCGGCGCGGGTGATCGCCGTGATCTCGTTGGGGTGGTTGAAGTGCGTGTGCAGCACCACCTCCTTGTGGAGGCGGCGGCCCTTCTCGACCACGCGGGTGAGCGCGTCGACCCAGTCGTCGTCGGTGAGGAGCTTCATCGGCATCACCGCCGGCCCCTTGGTCGCGAAGCGGATACGGCGGATGTGGTCGATGTCGAGCAGCGTGTCGCCGATGAGCGAGATCTGCCGCGCCTTGAGCTGGTAGCTGTCGCCGCCGGAGACGACGATGTCCTCGAGCTCGGGCCGCTCGCCGATGTAGCGGAAGGCGCGGGCCCAGCGGTCCTCGGTCGCCTTGAGCGAGACCTTCTCGACCTCGTCGGTGTCGATGCCGACCGCGTAGCTGCGCGTGCAGAAGCGGCAGTAGACGGGGCAGGTGTCGAGGGCCAGGAACAGCGCCTTGTCGGGATAGCGGTGGGTCAGCCCCGGCACCGGCGCGTCGGCCTGCTCGTGCAGCGAGTCGAGCGTGAGCTTGGGGTGATCGGGCAGGAGCCGCGACGCCACCGGCACGAACTGCCGGCGCAGCGGATCGGCGTACGGCTCGGTCCAGTCGATGAGCGACAGGAGGTACGGCGAGACCCGGATCGACATGGGCGCGCGCTGGAAGCCGAGCGCGACGTCGTCGTAGAACGACTGCGGGACCAGGTCCTGAACCGCGGCGAGCAGCTTCTGCGGGTTGGTGATCGAGTTCTTCGCCTGCCAGCTGTGATCGAGGAACGTGGCCTCGTCGATCCCGCGGTACGCCGGGATGCGCTGCCAGAACGGCCCGTCGAGGAGGTGGCGATAGGCGAGGGTCGCCGGATCGACCGGCGGCTTGAGGTGGACGACAGGCTCCTCACTCGGAGCGCTGCGACCGATGGTCTTGAGCGTGTCCATGATGGTCTCGACTTCCTGGAGTTGACCAGACGACTCTGATCGTCAGGGGCGGATCGTCCTGCGACTCGGCCGCCGACGGCCTCGCTCAGGACGAGCGGATGGCATCAGCTCCGCGCCACGTCCGGGAAGTGAGGGACGTTGCCGTCCAGGTACCACATTCGATCACCTTACCATCGTCGTGGTGTAATCGGGAGGCCTTGCTTCGCGCCTCCCCCCCGAGCACGCCCTGGTCGCTGGCCACCGCGATCTTGCTGCTCGTGATCGGCACGTGGGGCGCCATCCAGGCCGGGCTGTCGGGCGCGGATTTCATGGACGATCTCGACCAGCCGCTGCCGGCGCTCGCCGCGTCGCCGCCGATCGTCGTTCCGCCGCCCACGCCGCCGCTGGCCGAGCGCGTCGTCATCGTCATCATCGACGGCCTCCGCCTCGACGTGTCGCGCCAGCTCCCGTTCCTGAACGAGCTGCGCGCCCGGGGCGTCGACGGTCGGGCGCGCGCCCAGTACCCGACGTTCTCGCGTCCCGGCTACGTGAACATCCTCACCGGGGTGCCGCCCGCGCACTCGGGCGTGCGCACCAACCGCTTCCGGTGGCCGGTCCGCGTCGACTCGTTGATGGACCGGATTCGCGACGCGTCGACCCCCGAGCGCCCGCTGCGCACCGGCTTCGCCAGCGACTACGACCCGATGCCGCGGCTCTTCCTGCGGCCGCGCGCGTTGCCGCTCCACGAGGACTTCGAGGTCGACCTCACGCTCATGGACGAGACCACGGCGGAGGCGTGGCGGCGCGCGATCCACAGCGAGCTCGAGGGCGACTTCGACGATCCGCGCTACGCGCCGTGGCCGGGCGGCTTCCGCGAGGCGGCGCGCGGCGTGATCGCGGCGGACGACACGCTGGCGGTCCTGCTCATCGGCGCCGTCGACGCGGCCGGGCACGAGTACGGCGGGCTCGAGCCCGAGTACCTCGCGGCGGCGTTCGACGTCGACGCGGCGCTGCGCGCGTCGGTGGCCGGCCTCGATCTCACGCGCGACGCGATCATCGTCGTCGCCGATCACGGGCACACCGACCGCGGCGGCCACGGCGGCCTCGAGCCCAGCGTGGTCGACGTGCCGTTCGTCCTCTCCGGCGCCGGCGTGGTGCCCGGCGCGGTCGTCGACGTCGACCTGATGGACGTGGCGCCCACGGCGGCGGTGCTGCTCGGGGTGGCGGCGCCCGGCCACGGGCTGGGCAAGGCGGCGCTGCCGGCGCTGCGCGTCGCGCCCGAGGCGGCGGCGCGGATCGCGGCCATCGACGAGGCGCGGGTCAGGACCAACCGCGCGATCGTCGACCGCGAGCTCGGCGGCGAGCGCACCGCGCGGCTGGGCAAGCGCGCGCTGCGCGTGGCGATCGTCCTGGCGCTCGCGGCGGCGGCGATCTTCCTGGCCCTGTGGCTGCGCCTGCGCGGGGGCATGCGGCTGGACCTCAAGGTGATCGGCGTCGGCGCGCCGGCGTTCTTCATCGTCTACTACACCCTCATCGGCGTCCTCGGCGAGCGCTTCAGCCCGTCGCTCTTGCCGGCGCGCGGCCACATCGCGTGGGAGCTCTTGAAGTACGGCGCGATCGGCTCGGCGGTGCACATCGCCGTCGGCTGGCTCGCGCTGCGGCGGCGCATGGTCCTGTCGGAGCGGCTGGCGGCGGCCAACGGCATCGCGTGGCTGGGCCTCATGTTCGCGATGGTGCCCGCCGGCCTGTTCTGGGCGTTCTTCCCGGCGCCGTACGTCGAGGTGCCCGGGCCGCGGCTCCTGGTCTTCATCCCGGCCGTGAAGGTCGCGATCGCCTGTTACACCGTCGCGGTCGCGCTCTCGCTCCTGCTCGAGGTCATCGTGTTCTTCTCGCGCGCGATCGATCCGCGCGTCCGGGTCATCCGCCTCGAGCGCGCGATCGAGAAGGCGCGCGCCCAGGCCGAGAAGAGCGACGATTCCAGGCGGTGATCGATCCGACGCCGCCGGTCAGCGCTTGCGCAGCGGCAGCGGGGCGGTGGAGTCGCCGGTGACGTGGGTGCGGAGCGCGGCCGCGTCGTGGTCGCACTCGCTGCCCCTGTCGGCGGTGATCTGCGCGCGCATGGCGTTGGTGTG
>DDTA01000108.1:0-20780 GCA_002344285.1 Myxococcales bacterium UBA2376 | reverse complement strand
GCGTGCTTGGCGTGGGCCTCGCGCATCGTCATGCCGGTGTACGGGATGCTCGCGCCGAGCATGCGCGCGGCCAGCTCGTACTCCTTGTCGATCAGGCGCTGCTTGTCCTTGCCGGCGAAGTGGAAGCCGATCATCACGTCGGCGAAGACGCGATCGTAGAACTCGACGATGACGGCGCGCAGCCGCTCGGGGCCGATCCTGTCGAAGAGCGAGCTCATGAGGCGCTGGGGAGGGCGGCGACGGCCGCGACGCGTTCTACCGTCACCTCCACGCCCGTCAAGGCCGCCGTGCCGCTCAGGAGGTCGACGAAGCCGGCGTCGGTGACGTCGTTGGCCGACACGCCGGCGTGGGCGCTGGCGACCTGCGTCCGCGTGCCCGGGCGGCCGTGGCCCCAGCCGTGGGGCAGGGACACGACGCCGGGCATCATCTCGTCGGAGACCTCGGCGGGGACGGTGACCTCGCCGACGCGCGAGGCGAGGCGCACGGGGTCGCCGTCGGCGATGCCGCGCGCGGCGGCGTCCTGCGGATGGACGAGCAGCGTGCAGCGCGGCTTGCCCTTCACCATGCGCGCGCTGTTGTGCAGCCACGAGTTGCAGCTGCGCAGGTGGCGGCGCCCGACGAGGAGGAGCCCGCCGTCGCCGGCCGCGGCGCGCGCCGTCCACTCGGCGAGGCGGCGATCGAGGCGCGGCAGATCGGCCGTGTACGCCGCGGGCGTGAGCTTCACGCGCTTGTCGCGCGTGTTCAGCCGGCCGGGCAGGCGCGGCTCGAGCGGCCCGAGGTCGAGACCGTGTGGCGCCGCGCGCAGCTTGGCCAGCGAGAGCCGGTACGAGCCGGTGCGCAGGCCGAGCTCGAGCACGGCCTCGGGGGCGAGCGCGCGGAGCGCCGTGCGGGCGGCCCGGGAAGCGAGCGCGCCGAGCGGTCCGCCCGGCAGGTACCAGCGCGCGGCGAGCTCGGCGTAGATCTCCCAGTCGTGGCGCTGGTCGGGGCCGCGCTCGAACACCGGGGGCGCGTACTTGGCGACGTTGCGCACCGAGAAGCCGGCGAACGCGACGTCGTAGTGCGAGTGCTCGAGCGGCGAGGTCGGCGGCAGGATGACGTGGGCGAAGCGCGTGGTCTCGTTGATGTACGGATCGACCGAGACCATGAAGTCGAGCGTGGGCAGGAGCTGCTCGAGGCGCGGGCCGCCCGGCGCCGAGAGCACGGGGTTGCCGGCGCTGGTGATGAGCGCGCGCACCTGGCCCCGTCCTGGCGTCTCGATCTCCTCGGGCAACGTCACGATCGGCAGCTCGCCGCCGAACTCCGGCAGGCCGCTCACCCGGCTCCTCCAGCGCGCGTGGCCGCCGTCGAAGCCGAGGCGGCGCGCGAGCGGGATGAGATCGACCGCCGGCGTCGTGAACATGAGGCCGCCGGGCTCGTCGAGCCGTCCGGTGACCACGTTGACGGCCCAGCAGAGCCACGCGGCGAGGCCGCCGAGCTCCTGCGTGCAGACGCCGAGGCGGCCGTAGAAGACGGGGCGCTGCGCGGCGGCGAAGGCGCGCGCGAGCGTGCGCACGTCGTCGGCGCTGACGCCGGTGGCGGCGGCGGTCGCCTCGGGCGGGTACTTCGCGGCGATGGCGCCGAGCTCCTCCAGGCCGTCGGTGTAGGTCCGCGCGCGCCCGGGACGGACGAGGTTCTCGGCGTAGAGCACGTGCAGGAACGAGAGCAGGAACGCGGCGTCGGTGCCGGGGCGGATGAAGAGGTGGCGGTCCGCGATCTCGGCGGTCTCGGTGCGGCGCGGATCGATGACGGTGACGGTGCCGCCGCGTGCGCGGATGGCCTTGAGCCGGCCCTTCACGTCGGGCGCGGTCATGATGCTGCCGTTCGAGACCAGCGGGTTGCCGCCGAGGACGATCATGTGGTCGGTGCGATCGATGTCGGGCACCGGCATGAGCAGCTGGTCGCCGAACATGAGGAGCGCGGCGAGCATGTGCGGCAGCTGATCGACCGAGGTCGCCGAGAAGGCGTTCTTCGTGCCGAGCTTTCGCAGGAAGACCTGGCCGTGCATCATGAGGCCGAGGTTGTGGACGGTCGGGTTGCCCTGGACGACGGCGATCGCGTCGGGGCCGTGGGCGGCGCGTACGTCGCGCAGCCGGCGGACGACGAGGTCGAAGGCCTCGTCCCACTCGAGCTCGCGCCACGAGCTGCCCTCGCGCAGGACCGGGCGCTTCAGGCGATCGGGATCGTGATGGACGTCGGCGAGGGCGGTCGCCTTGGGGCAGATGTAGCCGCGCGAGAAGGGATCCGCGTCGTCGCCGCGGATCGAGACGACCTGGTCACCGTCGACCTCGATGGCGACGCCGCAGGTGGCCTCGCACAGGGAGCAGCTGCGATAATGGGTCGTCGTCATGGCCCCGGAGTCTACCAGCCCGCTCGGGCTCGACGATCTCCATCGCCTGCACCCGTGGCCGGCGCGGTACGGCGACGGGAAGAAGCTCGAGTACCTGTGGCACTTCGAGCTGAAGGCGCCGGTCGCCGAGGTCTGGCGGATCACCGCCGACACGTCGCGGCTCAACCGGGCGCTGGGCACCGCCGAGATGCACTTCGAGGAGCGGGACGGGCAGGTGCGCGGCTGGTCGAAGAACGGCGGCGTGCGCCACGAGTGGCTCGAGGTGCCGTGGAACTGGGTCGCGGGCGAGTGGCTCGAGTCGGTGCGCGTCTACGACCGCGGGTTCATGAAGGTGATGCACGGCGTACAGCGCGTCGAGGCGCTGCCCGGCGGCGGAACGCGCTTCACCGCGTACTTCGGGTTCCTGCCGCGTGGCGCGCTCGGCGCGACCGCGATCAAGCTGGGCTTCCCCGGGCTCGAGAAGGCGTACCGCAAGGTGCTCGCGGAGATCGATCAGCAGCTGGCGGCGGCGGTGACCGTGCCGGCGGCGCTGGTGGTGCCGCCGCCGGTGCTCTCGCCGGAGGCGCGCGCGCGGCTCGACACGATCACCGCCGACCTCATCGCGCAGGGGCTCGATCGCGCGGTGGTCGAGCAGCTCGTGGGCTGGGTGCGCACGGCCGACGACGCCGACCTCGGGCGCATCCAGGTGTGCGAGCGGGCGCGGGCGTGGTCGATCCCCGAGGAGACGCTCCTGCGGGTGTGCCTGCACGCGACGCGCGCGGGGCTGCTCGACCTGTCGTGGGACGTCGTGTGCCCGCACTGCCGCGGCGTCGAGGGGCACGGGCGGCTGGGCGCCCTGCCGGCGGACGCCGGGTGCGCCTCGTGCGCGATCGTGTTCGGGACCGATCGCGAGAACGTCGTCGAGATCACCTTCCGCGTGCACCGCTCGATCCGCGAGGTGCAGGTGCGCGCCTTCTGCAGCGCCGAGCCGGCGCACAAGTCCCACGTGCGCGTGCAGCGCGCGCTCGGGCCCGGCGAGGCGGTGGAGGTGGCGCCGGCGCTCGAGCCGCGGCGGTACCGGATGCGGCTACATGGCGAGGAGCGGTACGGCTACCTCGACGTCGGGGCGGAGGGGGAGGCGGAGATCACCTGGCGCGCGAGCGCGTCCTTCGACGCGGCGCTGCGCGCCTCGCTGGGGACGAACGGGCCCACGCTCGTGCTGGAGAACGATCGCGGCGAGGAGACGCGGTTCGTCCTCGAGGAAGCGCAGTGGTCGGACGTGGCGCTGCGGCCCGGGCGGTTGCTCTCGTTCCAGGAGTTCCGCGACCTGTTCAGCGAGGAGTACCTCGGCGCCGACGTGCAGCTCGCGATCGGCGAGCAGACGATCCTGTTCACCGACATGGTCGGCTCGACCGCGCTCTACGCGTCGCGCGGCGATCCGGCGGCGTTCGTCGAGGTCCGCAAGCACTTCGCCGACGTGTTCGCGCTCATCGCCGAGCACCGGGGCGCCGTGGTCAAGACGATCGGCGACGCCGCGATGGGCGCGTTCAACGATCCGCTCGACGCCGTGCGCTGCGCCCGCGCCATCCACGATCGCTTCCCGCCGGGCTGCACGCATTCGGTCGCGCGCCTGCGCATCTCGCTCAACACCGGCCCGTGCATCGCGGTGAAGCTCAACGCCAACATCGACTACTTCGGCGGCACGGTGAACGTCGCCGCCAAGCTCCAGGCGCTCGCCGAATCGTGGCAGATCGCGATGTCGGCGACGACCTTCGCGGCGCCCGGCGTCGCGGCCTGGCTCGCCGACCAAGGCGCCGCCCTCGAGGACTGCGTCTACCAGAGCAAGGCCCTCACCGACGAGGTGCAGGTGAAGCGCTGGACCGTGTACCTGGGGACGGTGTCAACTTTGACAACTTAAGGGGGGCCCTCCGGAAGTTGTCAAAGTTGACACCGTCCCCAGGGAAGGGGAGGGGTTTCGGGGGGATGCGAGGGTCAGGTGTGGTGGAGGACGAGCTGGTGCACGGTGAGGGTGCGCTCGGCGAAGGCGGCCTCGGAGAAGGCGAGGTAGAGGGACCAGGTGCGGAGGAACGCGTCGTCGAAGCCGAGGGCGCGGACGGCGGCGTGGGAGGCGGCGAAGCGGGTGCGCCAGGCGGCGAGGGTAGGCGGGTAGTCGAGGCCGACGTCGTCGGTGCGCGAGATGCGGAGGCCGGCGGCAGAGGCGGCGGCGCGGATGGCGCCCAGCGACGGGATGTGGGAGCCGGGGAAGACGTAGGTCTGCATCCAGTCGACGGAGCGGCGGTAGGTGTCGTAGCGATCGTCGGGCATCGTGATCGACTGGACGACGGCGCGGCCGCCGCGGGAGAGGCGGGAGGCGACCGTGGCGAAGTAGGTGCGCAGGTAGGCCTCGCCGACGGCCTCGAGCATCTCGCACGAGAGGACGGCGTCGTAGGTGCCGGACGTGTCGCGGTAGTCGCGGAGCGCCACGTCGACGCCGCGCGCGCGGGCGTGGGCCGCCTGCGCGGGCGAGAGGGTGATCGCGTGCACGGAGGCGCCGCGGCGCGCCGCGGCGAGCGCGAGCGCGCCCCATCCGCACCCGAGCTCGAGGACGCGCTCGCCGCCAGCGAGCGCGCCGAGGTCGCAGAGGTGCGCGAGCTTGGCGCGCTGCGCCTCCTCCAGCGTCGCGGCGTCGCGCCAGCGGGCGCACGAGTAGACCAGGTCCTCGTCGAGGAACAGGCGATAGAAGGCGTCGCCGAGGTCGTAGTGGGCGTGGACGTTCTTCGCGCTGCCCCCGCGGTCGTTCCTCTCGCGCCGGTGGCGCCAGCGCGCGATCACGCTCGCCACGCGCGTGAGGCGCGACTCGACCCCCCGCGCCGCGGTCGCGCGCAGGAAGAGGCGGAGCGCGGCGACGAGGTCGTCGGCGTCCCAGTCGCCGGCGACGAAGGCCTCGCCGGCGCCGAGCTCGCCGCGCACCGCGACGCGGGCGAGCGCGCGCCGGTCGCGCACGGCGATGGTCGCGTCGGCGCGCGCGCCGCGGCCGATCGCCACCCGGGCGCCGTCCGGAAGCCGGACGTCGAGCCGCGCGTCGGTCCACGCGCGGCCGCCGCGCACGATGGGCGCGAGCACGGCGCGCGAGATCACGACGGCGGCTCCGTGACGGCGTGATCCGTACCGGGCCGGCGGAACGGCACGCCGCGCGCGTGGGCGAGCAGCGCCTCGCCGTAGATGAGGGCGATCACCTGCAGCGACATCAGCGGATAGCGTACGGCAGCCGCCGCCAGCGCGCGATCGGTCAGCGGCCTCGGGTCGCCGCCCAGGTGCGCGACCAGGACGCGCGTTCCGTCGGGGCGCCGCACGTCCATGCGCACGTCGAGCCGCGCGCCGCCTCCGAAGCGGAAGTCGTACGTCGCCGGTCCGTGGAGGAACGGCGACACGAAGAACACCTTGGCGACGCGGAACGCCGCGGCGCCGTCGCGGCGGTCGTCCAGCGGGTCGTCCAGGCGCTCCTCGGGGCCGAGGACGTAGGTGTGCCGCCCGCCGTAGTTGTTGCGGACCAGCGCGACCACGCTCGCGATCGCGCCCGCGGCGTCGCGCCCGATGAAGAAGCTGACCGGGTTGAAGACGTACCCCGCGCTGCGCAGCCAGGTGACCAGCTCGACCTGCGCCGGCGCCGGCAGGCCGCGCGCCGCGAGCTGGGCCGCGTGCCATCCGGCCAGCGACGTGCGGCCGCCATCATCGTCGTAGTCGCGGTCGCGCAGCGAGAACAGGCGCGCGCGGTTGTAGCCGAAGAGGCCGAGCGACCGGTCGAGCACCGGCAGCTCGTCGAGATCGACGCCGGCCACGAACGCGGGGTAGCGGAACCGTCGCGCGTGCGCGTCGTGGCGCGTGTGCACGACGTGGCCGCGGTAGAGCACGCTGCGGCTCACGCGGCGCGCTCCCCGGCCGCCAGCACTTGCGCCGCCGCGCGCACGCCGGCGCGGAAGCCATCCTCGTGGAACCCGAAGCCGGCGTAGGCGCCGGCGAAGTACACGCGGCGCACGCCCTGCAGCCGGGGCAGCGCGCGCTGCGCCGCCAGCGCCGCGAAGTCGAGCTGCGGGTGCGTGAAGTCGGTCCGGGCGACGACGTCCGCCGGCTCGCGGCGTGGATTGAGCGTGACCAGGCGCAGCGGCGCGGCCGGCAGGCCCTGCAGGCGGTTCATCCAGTAGGTCACCGCGACGCGCGCGTCGTCCCGATCGGCGACGTAGTTCCACGACGCCCACGCCGCGCGCTCGGCCGGCAGGAACGTGGCGTCGCCGTGCAGCACCGTCGGGTTCTGGCTGTACGCGAACCCGCCCAGCACCGCCCGCTCGTCGGCGGTGGGCGCGGCGAGGAGCGCGAGCGCGGTGTCGGCGTGTGTCGCGAGCACGGCGCGATCGAAGCGGCGTTCGCGCCCGTGCACGATCAGCGTCACGCCCGTACCGTCGCGGTGCACCGCCGCCACCGGGCTCGCCGTCTCGACGCGGACGCGCGCGCCGAACGCGCGCACGAGCGCGTCGACATAGGTCGCGCTGCCGCCGACGACCGTGCGCCACGGGTGTGGCCGGGTCGCGCGCAGCATCCCGTGCTGATCGAGGAACCGCAGCCACGTCTCCGCCGGGAACGCGCCGCAGCGCGCCGGCGCGAGCGACCACAAGGCCGCCGCCAGCGGCACGACGAAGCGCGCGCGCACCTCGGCGGACACGCGCCGCGCCGCCAGGTACTCGTCGAGCGTCGATCGTCGCGCTAGCTCGCCGCCGAGATCCGCGCGCCCCCGCGCGAGCAGCCGCACCACCGCGCCCAGGAACCGCCAGTGCGACGCGCGCGCGAGGTTCCTCGGCTGCGCGAACCAGCCGCGCGGCGACGCGCTCGACCACACCAGCGCGCCGTCGCCGTCGGGCACGCTGACCGAGAACGACATCGTCGTCTCGCGCGAGGCGACGCCGAGCTCGTCGAGCATCGCCGAGAACCCCGGGTAGCTCGGCCGCGAGAACACGATGAACCCGAGGTCCACGCCGCCGGGCCCGCCCGGAGACGGGCTCGGCGGCCCCAGCGAAACCGGGGCGTGCGTGTAGACGTGTCCCCCGAGCCGCGGCGCGGCCTCGAGCACCGTCACGTCGGCGCGGCCGGCCAGCGCGCGCGCACACGCGAGGCCGGCGATGCCGCTCCCGACGATGGCGACGCGCATCCCGCTGCGTATAGCACGAGTCATCGCGCCCACTTGCACGACACGCTGGAGCACCGGGAAGGCCGTGCCAGCTCCTGCCGTACTATGAGCGCCATGACCCAGCGCCGCGGCCAACGCCCCTCCGACGACGACCTCGATGTCGCGCACCGGCACCAGCCCGCGCCGGGCAAGACCGCGCGCACCGATGACCTGCCGGTGCAGCGCAAGGACAACGGCAGCACCAGCGACGCCGACGTGCAGGCGCGCGCCGCCGAGGGCGTACAGGGCAACGGCGGCCAGCTTCCGTTCATGGACGTGATCCAGCGATCGTTCGGTCGCCACGACATCGGCAGCACGCGCGCGCACACCGACGAGCACGCGCAGGCCGCGTCCGAGGCGATCGGCGCCCGTGCGTACGCGGTCGGCAACAACGTCGCCTTCGCCGGCGCACCCGATCTGCACACCGCGGCGCACGAGGCCGCCCACGTCGTCCAGCAGCGCGCCGGCGTCCACCTGAAGGGTGGCGTCGGCCAGGCCGGCGACGCGTACGAGCAGCACGCCGACGCGGTCGCGGATCTCGTCGTCCAGGGCAAGAGCGCCGAGGATCTCCTCGACACGATGTCCGGTCACAGCGGTGCGTCCGACATGGCGGTGCAGAAGGACGAGGCCGAGGACACGCGCCCGAAGAAGAAGGTGGGCAAGGCCTCGAAGGCGCGCCTCGACGCCGCGGCCAAGGCGATCTCGTACACCAAGAAGGTGATGTCGCAGGGCGCCGGCAACCAGTGGGAGGCGATCAAGGCCACCAACGCCAACTCGACCTTCCGCATGCAGGTCATGCGCGACGAGAACAACGAGTACTGGGACGTCGACCCCGAGCTCTGGGACGTCATCAGCGCCAACCCGGCCGCGTTCACCGCCGCCAAGGCCGAGCTGATGGACGGCGGCGGCGGCGGCAACTGCGGCGAGCACGCCGACCTCGCGTTCGACTACCTGTGCGCGACCACGAGTGGCGACGAGGTCGCGGTGTCGCAGCAGAAGGGGTTCGATCACGCCTTCGTGATCATCGGCGCCATGAGCGAGGAGGACGAGCAGCTCGTCGTCTCCGATCCGTGGCCGACGCGCCCGGTCGCCGTCATGTGGACCGATCACTTCGCCCACTGCGATCGCAAGATCCTGCTCCGCCACCAGGTCGGCACCGCGAGCGGCAAGAGCCCGAAGGACGTCATCAAGAAGGGCCTCCGCCTCACGCCGGTCGGGCGCGCGACGATGCAGGCCAAGCTCTCCGACAAGGAGACCGACAAGCTGCTCAAGGACGGCCGTCAGGGCGACCACCCGTGGATCTGGAACCACCCGACCACGCCGGCGCGCGGCCACGACTACAACTATACGGAGTAGACTCGGCCCGAGATGGCCAGGTCGATCCTCGCGGCGCCGCTCTGCCTGGCGCTCCTGTCGTGCGGCTGTCCCACGAAGTCCGCCGTGCCCGCCCCGCAGGTCTCCGACGCACGCGAGCCGGCGCCCGCGCCCGTCGATGCACCGCCAACCCCCGTGTCCCTGGAAGACGCCATGACCAACAGCTTCGTCCCCGGTCCCGCGCTGTCGCCGTCCGAGCCGCTCCTCGCGTGGCTGGAGGCGAGCGCCCAGGGTGGTGAGCGCAAGCTCCTGCGCGTGCCGGTCGTCGTCAACTTCGCCAACCCCGGTCGCTTCTCGTTCGGCGTGTGCTGGATCGGGACCGAGCCGGCGAAGCCGGGCGAGTCGCCGCCGGCCGACGCCGTGCTGCTCAAGCTCGACGGCACGGGGCTGTCGGTGTCGCTGGTCGAGCAGGTGAAGCAGAAGTGCGGCGACAAGGCGCTCTCGTGCGCGCTCTGGCTCGACGGCCTCTGGGGCCCGCGCGTCGAGGGCGGGCCCGTTGCCCCGCCCCAGCCGGGGCCCCCGCGCCACCCGTTCGCGGTGGTCGAGGTCGGCGACGCCGTCGACGCGGCGACCGCGACGACCGGCTTCGTGAAGGGCTGATCGTCAGGGCCTCCAGAAGTCGGGGAGGATGAAGACACGGTGATCCCACCGGTGTTGCGACATCCACATCTGCAGGCTGGCGATGTCGCTCGCGGAGGTTCCACTGGTTCTCAGCCGATCCGCGAGCGCGTCGCCAAACTCGATCTCGGCGGCGAAGAGCTCACTCTCGCGGATCGCTGCGTCGATCGCCGGATCCTTGTCGTCGTCCCGATCGTCACCGAACGCCTTCCAGCACGCCACCATGCGAATGGCCGCGTAGAACTGCTCGATGACCGAGGGATGCTCCGTCGAGGACAGCGTCGACAGGACGCGTACGCCGTTCAGCCCGTTCACGAGACACATCGAGTAACCCGCGATCACCTCCATCCAGAACGAGCCGCCACCCTCGTCATAGTGGGGGACCGCTGCCAGCAGGGCGTCCTCGTCGATCGCGCCTCGAACCGCGTGCCCACGTAGTGTCAACCAGAGGCGGTTCCTGGCCTGCAAGAGAATCGAGCCTCCTTGCCACGGTTTCCCGTAGCCAAGGACCGAGACGGCGTGTGCCACGTCAGACCAGCGTTCCGCAAGACAGGCGTAGGCGAGCGCCTCGCTGGGCGTGTCCCCACGGAGCGCCGCGAGGAACGTCGCGAGATACTTGTCTCTGGCATTCACGGCTGATCAGCGCGACGGGTCGGGGAGGACCTTGCCGCGGAAGCGGATGGGCGCGTCGGGCGCGGTCTGGTGCGCGTCGCGCACGATGACGGCGAGGTCCAGCTCGCTGGTGGCGAGCGCGCGGTCGGCGTCGTCGGAGATCGGGATGATCGTGTCGATCTCCATCGTCGTCTTCGGCGGGACGTGGCCGATGTAGATGAAGCGCCCGTCGAGCTCCGGGTGCGGCGTGGTGACCGCCAGGCGGACGCCGTACGCGTCGCCGGGGCCGGCGTTCGACACCGGCAGCGCGAGGCGCACGCCGCGCTCGTCGTCGCGACGGACGCGCGACACCCGCAGCGTGCCGGCCGCGAGCCGCGGGACCTTGCGCAGCTCCTCGACGGTCGCGTCGACGCCGATCCGCCGGAAGTAGCCGTCGCGCGCGCCGGCGAGCGCGGCGGCGTCGAGCACGACCTCCATCGGCAGCGGGCCGCTCTCCTGCTCGATCGCGATGTCGAGGACCATCGCCGGGATCTGGCCGACGTCGAACGCGTCGATGAACTGGAACGGCGACACCGCGAAGTAGCCGTCGGCGTCGATCGCGCCGACCACGCGCAGGCCGCTCCACGACACGACGGCGCGCTTGCCGGGCAGCGGCCGGGTGCCGCAGTCGTCCTCACCCGCCGGCGTGCGAACCTCCTTCACGTCGGTGGGGACGCGCGCGGTCGAGTTGCCGACGAGCGGGCCGATCGCGAACGGCAGCCCGACGGCGAGGCCGGCGACGCCGAGGTACGGCAGCGGCGAGCCGGCGGCGTCCTCGCCGGCGAGGCCGGCGGCGGTGGCGACGCCGCCCGCCGACGCGGCGATCACGCCGACGACGAGGGTGGCGATGTTGGGCCGCTTGCGCTCGACGTCGAAGCCGGCGAGCTCGGTGACGTTCACCATCCGGCAGACGAAGGGCAGGACGAAGCGAAAGCGACCGTCCTCGCTCACCTCCATCGACGGCGGCAGCGCGCGCGGGTCGGCGTCGGGCGCGCGCTCGCGCCGGGTCTCGCCGCGGCGCGTCTCCTGGTAGCGCGTCGTCACGTGACACGCGCTCATGACGGTCGTCACGGCGACGACCATCGCCTTCGTGCGCTTCACCCTGATACGCTATCACGCATGATGCGGTACCTCTCGTTGGCCTGGGCGCTGGTCGTGATGAGCGCGTGTGGTGGTGACGACATCTCGGTCGATGTTCCTCCCGAGTGCAACCCGCTGCAGGGCGGGGCGTGCCTGGCGCCGTGGCCGCCGATGACGTACGAGACGCCCGATGCGGCCTCGCCGACCGGCTATCGCCTCGAGGTTCCTCCCGGCGTGATCCCGCCCGGCGCCAGCGGGATGCCGTTCGACCCGACGCGCTTCAACGGGCGCAGCGGCTACTCGCCGGCGACGCAGATCATCGCCCACTTCGGGGTGCCGATCGCCAGCGCCAACCTGGCGGGGCTCGACGACATGGGCCGCAGCGTGACCGACGCGAGCCCGACCCTTCTCTTCGACGTCGACCAGGGCGTGCTCGTGCCGCACCTCGCCGAGGTCGACGTCAACCTCACGGAGGGCCAGCTCGACCGCCAGGCGCTCTACCTGCGACCGGCGACGCGGCTCCGCGGTGGCGCCGCCTACATCGTCGCGATCAAGAAGACGCTCAAGGCCGCCGACGGCAGCGACGTCCCGGTGCCGGACGGCTTCCGCGCCATCGTCGAGGGCAAGGCGACGTCGAACGCGCGGCTCGAGGCGATGCGCGCCCGGTTCGACGACGTCATCTTCCCGGCGCTCGAGGCCCAGGGGATCGCCAGGGGCGACCTCCTGCTCGCGTGGCAGTTCCACACCGCCACCGACGACGAGATGCGCCGCGACCTCCTCGCCGCGCGCGACGCGGCGGCGACCTTCCAGGGCGACGGCGGCGCCAACCTCCAGCTCCACGACATCGAGATCGAGGCCAACCCGCGCCCCGGCATCGCCAAGAAGGTGCTCTTCCGCTTCGACTCGCCCAGCGTGCGCGACGAGAACGGCCTCCTCCGCGACGCGAGCGGCGTGCCCGAGGTGCGCGGCACGACGACGACCCGCGGCGTCGCGCTCGTGCCCGAGTGCGCGACCACGGGGTTCAAGGCGCCGATCACGATCTTCGGCCACGGCTTCTTCGGCGGCATCGAGGAGACCGGCGGTGGTTACCTGCAGGCGTTCGCGGTGCGCACCTGCCGCATCATCATCGGCACCGACTGGCGCGGCATGTCGCGCGAGGACTCCGCCGAGGTGGTGCTGGCGCTCGGCGACCTGCAGCGCGGGCAGCCGTTCGGCGAGCGCATCGTGCAGGGCATGATCGATGTCGAGGCGCTGGCGGCGCTGGCGAAGACCAAGATCGCCACGCAGATCCTGACCGACGGCGCCGGCGAGAGCGTCGCCGACACCGACGCCGAGCTGACGTTCTACGGCATCTCGCAGGGCTCGATCCTCGGCTCGACCCTGTTCGCGATCGATCCGGTGATGACCCGGGCGGCCCTCCACGTCGGCGGCGCCAACTGGAGCGTGCTCTTCGAGCGCTCGACCAACTGGGCGGTGCTCAGCCTCCCGTTCAAGGGCAGCTACCCCGACCCGCTGCTCCAGACGATGCTCCAGCAGGTGCTGCAGATGGGCCTCGACGTGATCGACCCGATCCACTGGGCGCCGCTCGCCGGCGGGCCCGGGACCGCCCGCAAGCAGTTCCTCCTGCACGCGTCGATCGGCGACGCGCAGGTGACCAACCTCGCCACGTACCTGCAGGCGCGCACGATGGGCATCCCGCTGCTGGGCCCGTCGGTGGAGACCCCGTACGGCCTGAGCATGGCCACCGGTCTGCCCAGCTCGGCGCTCATGATCGTCGACGAGCAGCCCACGCCGATGCCACCGACCACGAACCTGCTCAACGACATGGGCAACGTGGCGCACGACAACGCCCGCCGCCGCGAGGCGGTGATCGATCAGATCAACGCATTCTTCGTGGACGGCGTCATCACCAACACGTGCCGCGGGCCGTGCGATTGCCCCTCCGGCGCGTGCGGCGCCATCGTGCAATGACGGGCGCGCGCGTCGCGATCCCGACGCCACGAGGCGAGATCGCCGGCCTGCACGTCACGCCGCGCGACGCGGCGTGGCTCTACGTCTTCGGCCATGGCGCCGGCGCGGGCATGTCGCACCGCTTCATGGAGGACATGGCGGCGGCGCTGGCGGCGCGCGCCATCGCGACCCTCCGCTGGGAGCAGCCGGCCATGACCGCGGGGCGGCGCCGCCCCGATCCGCCCGCCGTGGTCGAGGAGCTCGCGCGCGCCGCCTGCAGCTTCGCCCGCGCGCTCGCGCCCGGGATGCGGCTGTGCGCGGGCGGCAAGAGCATGGGCGGCCGCATGACCTCGCAGGCCCAGGCGAAGGCGGCGATGGACGGCGTCGCCGCCCTGGTCTTCCTCGGGTTCCCGCTCCATCCGGCGGGCGCGCCGGCGACCGAGCGCGCGCGGCACCTCGCGACGGTGACGGTGCCCATGCTCTTCATCTCCGGCACCAGGGACGACCTGGCGACGCCGTCGCTCCTGCGCCCGGTCGTCGCCGCGCTCCCGGGCGCGCGTCTCGTCGAGCTCGAGGGCGCGGACCACGGCCTCGACGTGCCGAAGAAGGCCGGCTTCGATCCGATCGCACGCGCGGCCGACGAGGTCGTGACGTTTCTCCACAGGCTGTGACCCTGAGCGAGCGCAGCGAGTCGAAGGGCCGCTCCGGATCTCTCCCGCGCGCGATTCCTTGACACGGTCGATCGCGACGAGGAAACATGGCCTCGTGTGGTCGAGCTACTCGGCGCGGCATGCCGCGCAGCTCATCGGGCTGCCGGAGTCGGCGGTCCGTAGCTGCGTGCGCGCCGGGTTGATCGGTGTCGGCGGCGCCGGCGCCAGCGGCGAGCCCGGCGCCGCGCCCGAGCTGCCGCTGCGCCTCACGTTCCGCGACCTCTCGGCGCTGCGCGCGCTCAAGTCGCTGGTCGCCGCCGGCGTGCCGCTCGCCCGCGCGCGCCGCGAGCTCGCCGACATCGCGCGCCGGCTGCCCGCCGGCACCTCGCTCGCCGAGCTGCCGCTCGAGGCCCGCGACGGCCACATCTGGATCCGCGGCGAGTCGGCGCCCCTGGCCGGCCAGCTGCCGCTGCCGTTCTCGCCGGTGCCGCCGCCACCCGCCGGCGAGCTGCGGGATCTGCCGGCGCGTCCGGTCGAGCCGCCGGCGCCGGCGCCCGCCCTCACCGCGGACGACTGGTTCGAGCGTGCGCTGGCGCTCGAGGAGTCGGATCCGCCCGCGGCGATCGACGCCTACCGCCGCAGCCTGCGCCTGCGCCCCGACTGCGTCGAGGCGTGGATCAACCTCGGGCGCCTGCACGCCGAGGGCGGTGAACCCGACGCCGCGACCGAGTGCTTCTCGACCGCCGTGAAGCTCGATCCCGCCGACGCCACCGCGGTCTACAACCTCGGCGTCGTCGCCCAGGACGCAGGTCGCGAGCAGGACGCGATCTACCTCTACGGTCGCGCGCTCGAGCTCGATCCGGGGCTGGCGGAGGCGCATTACAACCTCGCGACGCTGTTCGATCAGAGCGGAGATTCGCGGGCGGCCATACGCCACATCAACGAGTACCGTAAGCTCACGAAGTGAGCGAAGCGCAGCCGCCGCGTCTCCCGCGGGTCGTCCTCACCGTCCTCTGCATCGCGGCGGTGCTCGTCCTGCTGCCGTTCTGGACGCCGATCGTGCTCTCGATCTGGGTCGCCGATCTCCTGCGCTCGATGGTCCCGGGGCTCACCCGGCTCACCGGCCGCACGCAGCGCGCGGCGGCGCTCCTGACCGTCCTGCTCGTCTGCTTGATCCTCGTCCCGGTGGGGCTCGTCGCGATCAGCCTCATCGGCGATGCGATCGACCTCGCGGAGAGGCTCGCGGCCTCGCCCGAGCTGCGCACGCTGTTCGAGAAGCTGGTGACGAACGGCGAGACCACGTCCGACGGCAAGCCGGCGGCCCCGGACCCGATCGCGCTGGTGATGCAGCACGGCAACCGCGCGTGGGACGTCCTGACGATGGTGTTCGCGGCCGCCGCCAAGGCGATCATCGGCCTCTTCATCTTCATCACCAGCACGTACGTCGTGCTCGCCGACGGTCCCGCGGCCTACCACTGGCTCGAGCGCCACTCGCCGCTGGCGCCACGCATCCTCAAGCGCTTCGGCGGCGCGTTCCTCGAGACCGGGCGCGGCCTCTTCATCGGCGTCGGTGGCGCCGGCCTCGCGCAGGCAGTGGTGGCGACGGTCGCCTACCTGGTCATCGGCGTGCCCGAGCCCTTCGTCCTCGGCCTGCTCACCCTGGCCGCCTCGGTCGTTCCGTCGGTCGGCACCGCCCTCGTGTGGGTGCCCGTCGCGATCGGCCTCGCGCTCACCGGCCGCACCGACGCGGCGATCGGCCTCACCGTCGTCGGCGTCGCCGTGATCGGCACGCTCGACAACGTCATCCGTCCCTACATCGCGAGGTGGGGCAAGCTCCACCTGCCCGCGCACCTCATCATGGTCTCGATGTTCGGCGGCCTCGCCCTCGTCGGCGCCGCCGGCATCATCCTCGGCCCGCTCGCCTTGCGCCTCGCCCGCGAGGCGATCGAGATCGCGCACGAGGAACAACACGGCGCGCCGCCCGACCTCCCGGGGTAGCCCGTCGGGCTCAGTGGAGGTCGGGGCCGTGATCGATCTCGTGGTGGCCGTCGACCACCTCGGGCGCGTCACCCGCGTGGGTCGCGCCGGGCTTGCGGATGAAGTCCGAGCCCGTCGTCAGATCGACGTGGAAGTGGTTGCGGTGCGCGTCGTTGTAGTTGGGCGTGAGCACGATGTTCCAGACCTGGTCGGCCTTGATCGCGCAGATGAGCTCGTGCAGGAACGCGTCCTTCTCGTTGGACGTGGCGGCCTCGCACGTGCGCTCCGTCGACGGATCGATCACCCAGTCGTCGTTGACCGAGTAGAACGTGCCCTGGGTATCCTCGAAGCCGGCGAGGTCGATGCCCTTGGCGTACGCGTGCTGGGAGATGCCGTTGGGGCAATCGGGCGGCGTGCCGCCGCCGATGCAGCGGTAGTTGTAGACGCCGATGTCGGCGACCTCGACCACGCCGCGCGACCGCATGTGCGGCGCGGCGAGCACGAGCGAGCGCGCGAGCGTGCAGTCCATGAAGAAGGTCGCGCGCGGCGTGGTGTTGGCCGAGTAGCGGTAGACCATGCCGTTGATCGGCGTCGTGACCGTCACGGGATCGGACACGCCCGCGTTCATCGGACCGACGGTGTACGTGACGCCGTACAGATCGAGCCACTCGCGGCAGGTGGCGACCGTCGGGTCGCCGACCGTCACGTCGACGGTGGCGGTCGCGAGCGCGGTGCCGGCGCTGTCCTTGGCGGTGGCGGTGAGCGTGACCGCGCCGGCGTCGACGAGGAGGAACTGGCCGCGGCCCGACGCGTCGATGGTGCCGAGCGCGAGGTCGCCGGCGGCGAGCTCGATGGTCGCGGGCGAGCCGGTGACGGCGAGCTCGACGTCGACGGTCGCGGCGCGCCAGCCGTCCTGCGGCTCGAGCGTGTCGCGCACGAACGTCGCGCTGGCCGCCGGCGTCACGAACGCCAGCGTGACGCTGCCGCTCGTGCCGTCGTCGTCGCCGCCGTCGATGGTGCCCGTGCACCCGGCGACGCAAACGACGACGAGTGACAGCGCGATTCCCCCGAGCTCGCGAAGCAACATTGCGCCGGATTCAACCGAACGCGGGTTCAACGGTCAAGACAAAAGGTCGGACCACCGAGTCTGCACACAGTCGTGTGCAGCGGCGACGCCCGTAGTCATCAGCAGGGCGATGCGCAAGTCGTCGAGATCAAATAAAGAATCGGTGGCATCGGCATTGCTGAACGAGGTGGCCATGCGACGAGCCACCCTCCTCCTCGTGATGCTCGCGGGCTGCGCCACCGACGTGGTGGTCGATGACGAGACGGGAGGGACCGGGCACGACGAGGACGAGGAGCACGTCGACCACGACGTCTTCCTCCGCGATCCGGACGTGCCCGATCGCTTCCTCTTCGCCGCGGGTACGACCGTCGGCCAGGTCGCGCGCACCGCGTGCAGCACCGCCGGCGTGCGCCCGCTGTCGGAGCAGCTCCTCGCCGAGGTCGAGTGCCTGCGCCCGGGCACGCTCTCGCGCATCGACAACATCGCCAACGTGAGCCTCGGCGCCGGCGCGCTGCCCAAGATGAACAGCGCCGCGGCGACCGCGCTGCGCAACACGGTCGCCGGCGGCGGCACGATGAGCGTCTCGTCGACCACTCGCGCCACCGCGCAGCAGTACGTCCTCCACTACTGGTACGCGAACGGGCGCTGCACCAGCGTGGTGTCGCTCGCCGCCAGGCCGGGTCGCAGCAACCACGAGTCGGGCGTGGCGCTCGACGTGCCCGCGTACGGGACGTGGAAGAGCCGCCTCACCGCACGCGGCTTCACGTGGCTCGGGTCGAGCGACCCGGTCCACTTCGACTACCGCGGCTCCGGTGCGGTCGACATCCGCCCGCTGGCGGTGAAGGCGTTCCAGCGCCTGTGGAACCGCAACCACCCGAACGATCGGATCGCCGAGGACGGCGTCTGGGGTAACGCCACCGCGTCGCGGATGGATCGCTCGCCCGCCGGCGGCTTCGCGATCGGGCCGCAGTGCGGCGCCACGCCGCCGCCGCCGAACACGCCGCCGCCGCCGCCGCCGCCCTCGACCGCGACCCTCACCGGCGTCATCTACGAGGGCACCAGCACCTCGGCGCGTATCGCCGGCGCGCGCGTCGCCTTGAGCAACGGCCGCACGACGACCGCATCGTCGACGGGCGTGTACGAGTTCACCGGGCTCGCGCCTGGCACGGTCACGATCACCGTGACCGCCGCCGGCTTCCGCGCCGCCTCGGCGACGCGCACGCTCGCCGCCGGCACCGAGAACTGGGGCAGCGTGAGCCTCACGCGCGGCGGCGCCACCGGGTCGCTCATCGGCGTCGTCTACCGCGGCACCGACACCAGCGCGCGCATCGCGGGCGCGACGGTGCGCCTCGGCACCGGGCAGACGGCGACCTCCGACGCCAGCGGCGTCTACCGCTTCACCTCGGTGGGTGAGGGCGCGGTCAACATCACGGCGTCGGCGTCCGGCTACCTGGCGAAGACGATCACCCGCACGATCGCGCCGGGCACGGAGAACTGGGGCTCGGTCGGGCTCGCGCAGGGCCAGGCGCTCGAGAGCCAGTGCGGCGGCGTCTCCTTCGCCGGCGAGTGCGACGGCAACGTCGTCTCCTACTGCAGCGAGGGCGAGCTCGTCACCGTCGACTGCGGCGCGTATGGCCTGACCTGCGGCTGGAACGGCGACGAGGGCTACAACGACTGTCGCTGAGACGCGCGCCGGGGCTACCCTCGGGAATGCGCCGCCGAGACCGGCGGTTCTGCCGTGACCCTTGGGACGCACGCCGCTGCACCGCCTCGTCGACGTGCGCCCGGGCGAGGGCGCCGCGGTGGCGTGGGCGGCGATCGCGTTCTTCGCGATCCTGGCCTCGTACTTCGTCTTGCGCCCGGTGCGCGACGCCTTCGTCCTCGACGGTGACCCCGCGTTCATCCCGTGGCTGTGGACCGCGACCTTCATCGCGATGACGGTGATCGCAGGGCCGTGGGGCGCGCTGGTCGCGCGCCTGCCGCGGTCGCGCTTCATCCCCATCGTCTACCGCGCGTTCGCGGTGCAGCTCCTCGCCTTCGCGGCGCTCGTCCACTGGGAGCTCGCGCCGCTCGCCGTCGGCCGCGTGTTCTACGTCTGGCTCTCGGTCTTCAACCTGTTCGTCGTGTCGGTGTTCTGGAGCCTGTGCGCGGACGTCGCCCGCCCCGAGCAGGGCCGGCGCCTGTTCGGCCCGATCGCCGCCGGTGGTACCGCGGGCGCGCTTGCGGGACCGATCCTGACGCGCACGCTGGTCGAGCACGTCGGGCTCCCGGTGCTGATGCTGGTCGCCGTCGCGCTGCTCGAGATCGCGGTCTGGTGTGCGTTCGCGCTCGACCGCGCCGCGCGGCGCATGCCGGCGCCGACGGCGACACCGACCGAGGACCACGCGGCTCGCCCGATCGGCGGCTCGTCGTGGGAGGGGCTCGGCCGCATCGCGCGCTCGACGTACCTGAGCGGCATCGCGGTCTACGCGCTGTGCGCCGCGACGCTGGCGACGTACGTGTACCTGCGCCAGGCCGGCATCGTGAAGGCGGCGCTGCCCGATCGCGCGGCGCGCACCGTGTTCTTCGCCGACGTCGATCTGTGGACCGGCGTCGCGACGCTCGCCATCCAGGTGCTGCTCACGGCGCGGCTCATGCGCTGGATCGGTGTCGGCGCCGTGCTCGCGCTCCTGCCCGTCGCGCAGGGCGTGGGCGCGTTCGTGCTCGACCAGTGGCCGACGCTCACCGTCGCGATCGCGGTCTCGGCGAGCGGGCGCGCCATCACCCATGCGCTGTCGCGCCCCGGCCGCGAGCTCCTGTTCACGGCCGTCCCGCGCGCCGACAAGTACAAGGCCAAGAACGTCATCGACACCCTCATCTACCGCTTCGGCGACTTCGGCTCGGCGTGGCTGTTCCACGGCCTCACGCTGGCGGGGATCGCCGCCGTCGTCGTCGCGGTACCCGTCGCCGCCGCGTGGGTGATGCTCGCCGTCGTCCTCGGCGCGGGCCATCGCCGGCGGACGTCGCCTATGTCATGATCGGTGGCAGCCACGCGGCGCGATCCTCGGGGATCGCGTCGTAGATCTCCTGCACGACCGGCGCGGCGAAGGTCTCGGCGCCCTCGCCCCCGAGGGTCGCGACGAGGGCGTCGTGCCGCGGATCGAGGACGCCGCCGGCGCCGCGCGCGTGACGCGTCAGCGCGAGCATCGAGACGAACGCCTCGGGTGCGCCGTGGCGATCGGTCGTCGTCGACGCGGCGAGGGCCTCGGCGGCGCGACGTCCGGCGTCGCCCATCGCCAGCGATGCGTCGGCCATCCAGCCGTAGAAGCGCGTGCGGTGGGCCACGTTGTTGCGGGTGCGCGGGGTCCCCGCCTCCGCGAAGGTGAGCGCGTGCGCCGCGTGCAGATCGTACGCGTCACCGCGCGCGATCTCCTCCCACGCCGCGAGCGCGGCCCCGGGTGGGAGCGCAGCGAAGGCCGCGAGGACCTCGCCGTGATCGGCGTGGCCGCTCGCCACGTCGGCGACCGCGTTCCAGAGCGGGATGCGTTGCCCACCGACCATCACCGCGACGTCGCTCGGTCCCGGCGGCCCGGCGAGGAACCGCCGGTTGTGCTCCGGCCTGGAGAACAGGCCGCTGTACTGCAAGTCGTGACCGCTGCCGCTGGCGAGCGCGTGCTCGAGCCACGCGGCCTGCGCGTCGGTGAGCTGCGCGCGCCGGAGCTTGGGATAAGGCTGCCATTCCGGGAACGGCGGCGGCGCGGGCTTTGCGGGCGTCGCCCGCGCAGGCCTCGGGCCTCGGGCCTCGGGCCTCGGCCGGAGGGCCTCGGGCTTCGCTGCGGGCGTGGCCCGCGC